>DUUM01000148.1 GCA_012841565.1 Candidatus Epulonipiscium sp.
AACGGCGATGGATGTGGCCTTAATTTTGACCTTGGCAATATTTTCGGATGCGGCAATAACACGATGTTAATCGTTGCTTTAGCAGCTATATTTTTATTAAATCAAGGGAAAATGGCTTGCTAATATTATATAAGTAATTAATTTTTAAAAATATATATTAAATTGATAGTTTAGAGTTCCAGTTACCTTAAATGGGTTAGCTTGGAACTCTAAACTATTTATAGGATTTTTGAATAATTAGTAAGGTTTTACCATTTCCACACATACACTAGAAATGTATCGTGTTTTTACTTATTTTTTATTTAATTTGAGGAGGTATAATATGGAGGAATTAAGGTGTACTGATAACAATAACTGGATATGGATTATTGCCGCCGTTTTATTATTATCTGGAAGTTTTGGGATCGGGGATAATTGTGGTACTGGAATTGGTTCTAGTGGAAACTTTTTAAGTGGTTTAAAGGGTGGGAATAATAGTTGGATCTGGATTTTAGCCTTAGTATTTTTCTTTAAAGGTGGATTCTAAGAATCTCGTTTTAGACATTACCAAGTGAAAGAGCAGGATTTAAAAATCCTGCTCTTTGCTTTTAGTCACTATTAGATGCTTCTGACCATACAATTACTTTATATAAAACGAGAACAATAACGGCCTGGTGTATATACTCATTAGGTTCTTTTTTCTCGTTAGTGGTTCTCCCAAAGAAATCTGTTATTCCGTAATGGGGTAGCATGGTTTCTATCATTTTTGAATAAGTAATCATGTTTATTACATCTTCGAACTTATCTCTGTTTTTTTCTTGCATAAAGGGAATAATTGCTTGTAATAATTGCACTTCAGGAAATGGCGTTTGATCACACTCACTCCTATGTGTTTTGACTTGATCACGTATTTGACTTAAATAAGTTGTGTCTACATACCCTTGTATATAATTTGAAATCTTCTGTATATCCCGGTTTAGATCTATGTCCACGAGATTTATATTTTTCATTTTTACACCACTTTTCCTCCTTAACACTACTATATCTTTATTCAATTAATTATAAATAATGATTAATATCGTTCTATTTTACACGCATCTCTTCATATGTTATTAAAAGAGCAACTATTTTAGAAAGGGGCGTATAGGTGGATAATGATAATACAATGTCTAATATGATAAATTTAGCTAAACTTTTTGCACCACCTACTACTTCTAATAGGAAATCTACGCCTGATGGTAAGTCATGGCCCATGTTTCCTATAGATGCTGAAATTCATACAGAACCTTTACGCGTTTGTAAATCTTTGATTCCTTATCTGCCCTTTGAAAAACAAAAAAGCCTTTCTATTTTTATAAAAGTCTATGAGCTTATGTCCGTTGTTAATTATTTTTCTGCTATGGATGAAGATGACCATCAAGCCGGTAATTTCAGACAAAGTGATACTTGGCAAATGGACCTACTTCATTCTGTTAAGGATAATTTAGATCCTGCTAATGCTTACTGGGTAGATATCTTATTTAAAGTGAATGATGTTAAAAACATATTAGCATCAGCCCAATTAGGGGCCCCTTACAAAGATCCCACTACTGCTTTGGCAACTTCTAATCCCACCCAACCACTTTTTAGTCAGCCTTCTAATGAGTTTATCCAAAACATTGCTCCTATGCTAGATGATAACCAAAGGAAACTACTTGAAACCCTCTCGACCATAATGAAATAATAAATCCTAACAAAATAAAAGGAGTTGTCATATGGATAATATTTTCAAAAGTGATGTCTTTAGCTCTCTGGATCCTTCCTTTTTAGAAAAACTTGAAACCACTATTAATGCTATGAATGGTAAAAGCGATATTGAGATTATTGGGACTTTTATGGCCCTTTCAAACGAAGCAAAGCAAAGAGGTATTATCATGAATCCTGAACAGCAAAAGGCGCTTATTCTGTTTTTACGAGATTCATTACCTCCAGAAAAGCGCCCAAAATTTGATTTAATTATCTCTATGATGAATAAATAACAGCCCTTACTTTACAACTATATTAATAATCCTACCTGGAACATATATTTCTTTTACAACTGTTTTGGATTCTATCCTACTTGCAATTGCCTCTCTGGCTGTTGCAAGTACAGAGTCCTGATCTGTATCAGGTGAAATAAAGATTGAACCCATTTTCTTACCATTGACTTGAATTGGGATTTCTATTTCATCTTCCTTCATTTTTTCCTCATCGTATGTTGGCCATGTATTCTTAAAGACACTCTCTTCATTGCCTCTTGATTGCCATAGCTCTTCACTTACATGTGGAATAAAAGGTGCTAGTAAAACAATCAGGGTATCTAAAGTAGCATTATCAATGCCACCTTCTTTTTTCTGAATATCAATCAGTTTGTTTGTATTCTCCATAAACCCACTCACAACTGTGTTGAGATGGAAGTTATCCATACGGTTTGTAATTTCATAAACCATTTTATTGCGAATACGTTCCATTTCACGGGTCCCTTTAACTGCTTTATTGCCTTTAACAAGTTTCCATAGCTTATTAATAAAGCGATGAACACCGTCAATTCCTCTATCATCCCACTCTGCATCTAATTCTGGTGGTCCTATAAATAATTCATACATACGAAGAGAGTCACATCCGTAATTTTCAACAAGCTCATCTGGGGATACAGTGTTTCCTCTCGATTTACTCATTTTAATGCCGTCTTTTGTGATCATTCCTTGATTAAATAGGTGGGTAAATGGCTCCTGGAAATCCACTTCTCCTATATCATGTAAAAACTTAGTATAGAATCTTGAATATAATAAATGCAATACCGCATGCTC
The DNA here is from genome assembly GCA_012841565.1 of Candidatus Epulonipiscium sp. The sequence continues at coordinate 2,808 of DUUM01000148.1, forward strand.
AATACCACCCACATACATATCCACTGGTAACCATTGGCTTATAGCTTCTTTGCTTGCAATTTGATTATTATTTTTAGGATCTGCATATCTGAGGAAGTACCAAGATGATCCTGCCCATTGTGGCATTGTATTGGTCTCACGTTTAGCAGGCCCGCCACATGTTGGACACGTTGTGTTAACCCAACTATCAATCCCTGCAAGTGGTGATTCTCCCGTTCCTGTTGGTTCGTAAGAGTCTACGTCTGGTAATACAACCGGTAAGTCTTCCACCGGCACTGCTACAATGCCACAGTCATCACAGTGAACCACTGGTATTGGCTCTCCCCAGTAACGTTGACGTGAAAATACCCAGTCCCGGAGTTTGTAATTAGTTGTCCTGTTGCCAATGTTTTCTTTTTCAAGGAATTCTGGAATCTGATCCTTTGCTACACTAGACCCTAAGCCGTTAAAGTCTGCTGAATTGATCATGATTCCTTCGCCTATGTAAGGCGCCTGAAGGTCTTCTATTTCTTTACCATCTTCTGCTATTACCTGAATAATAGGGAGATCAAACTTTTTAGCAAATTCAAAGTCTCTCTCATCATGTGCAGGTACACACATAATAGCGCCTGTTCCATAATCTGCTAATACATAGTCTGCCGTCCATATTGGAACCAGTGCATTATTTAAAGGGTTAATAGCGTAACTTCCTGTAAATACACCTGTTTTCTCTTTGTCTGACATACGATCTACGGAAGATCTTGTTGATGCATCAAATGCATATTTTTCTACTTGTTCTTTTTGCTCTGGGGTTGTAATATCCCCAAGTAAACTGTGCTCTGGTGCAAGAACCATAAAGGTTGAGCCGTATAATGTGTCTGCTCTTGTGGTAAATACTTTAATGCTTTGATCTGTATCTTTAATCTTAAAGTCAATCTCTGCTCCGTAGCTTTTTCCAATCCAGTCAGCTTGCATTTTTTTAACTTTATCTGACCACTCAAGACCGTCTAAATCATCTAAAAGTCTTTCTGCGTAAGCTGTAATCTTTAGCATCCATTGTCTTAGGTTTTTCTTTGTTACAACTGAACCACATCTATCACACTCTCCCCCAACGACTTCTTCGTTAGCAAGACCTGTTTTACATGATGGGCACCAGTTAATTGGCATTTGTTTTTCATAGGCTAGTCCCTTTTCAAACATCTTTACAAAAATCCATTGTGTCCATTTGTAATAGTCAGGGTCTATGGTATTAAGCTCAAGATCCCAGTCGTATACGGCACTAATTTCTTTGAGTTGACGCTTAAAGTTTGCAATGTTTTTGGCAGTTCCTATAGATGGGTGTATCCCTTTTTTAATGGCATCATTTTCTGCCGGAAGCCCAAATGAATCCCATCCCATTGGGTGAAGGACATGGTAACCATTTAACATCTTGTAACGGCTCCATACATCACTCAGTACATAGCCTCTCCAGTGCCCTACGTGAAGGCCATCTCCTGATGGATAAGGGAACATATCTAGGCAGTAATATGGCTTTTTGTCAGGACTTGGCTCATTAATAGGATTTTCTTCCCATAACCCACGCCATTTATTTTCTATGTCTTTATAATTATATTGCATCTAAATCTCTCCTTAAAATAATTTATACTGATTGTGAATTGCAACAAAAAAAGCCTTTCGTCTTGTATAGAGACGAAAGGCTTAGCTTCGCGGTACCACTCTAGTTCGCCCATTAAAAGACGCACTTATATCTTCTATAACGGGAAGGCCCGTCGCCACCTACTTCTAACTGTTCAGCGGGAAACTCGGCGATGAGTTCATAGCTTGCTCCCTCTTGTCTTGCACTAGCCGACAAGTCTCTGGAAAGGATTAAGGTACTACTATTTCGCGTCATAGTCTTATTTATATATTTATATGTAATATAGCATATGAATTTTCAAAAATCAAGGATTTAGTGGGAAAAGACGACAAAAATACCTTACCTTTTAGTTATTGGATACATACCTCCACACTATTGATATTTTTCTTGATAGTTAATGTTAAATTTTTTAAATCTACTTCGAAATTACAAAAGCTAGAGTGTAAGTCTATATCCTTCATGATATGAATCGTTACTAACTCACTCGCCTGGGATGTCCTAAGAAGTATTGCTCTTGATTTTGGAAATTGGACTCTAGATATATGAGGAATTTCAATATTAAAATTGATAGGATATGATAACGTTTCTATAAAGTAGTCTATATCCTCCCCTTTTTCTATGGTTCTATATTCAAGGCCTTTACAGATAATATTATTCCTTATTATAGTATGCCCCATTTTATTCCTCCTCATTCATATAACTCATTCATATGACTTATTCTTTTATAATTAGTTTTCCTTAAAGAGATTTATACACCAAATTTCTTCCTATACCCACATTTTCTACAAAGCTCTTCTACCGCTTTTCGATTTGAAAAGCCATTATAGATGTCATTGGCTCGTTTGCTTTCTATAATCTGAGTAAAGCTTGTACATTGAATATTTCCTAGATTAATCACCCCTTCACCATCAAGGCAGCATGGCACCACTGTCCCATCAACTAATATAGCAGCTTGATCTCTCAGTCCATAGCAAAATCCTACCCCATCATCTTCCTCTTCTTTTAAATCAGGCCATTTAAATTCATGGTCTTGGTTTAGGTATACTTTATGGGCAATTTTAATGCCCTGGCCTGGAAGAATCTTTTCTTCAATTTTATAATCTAAATTAAATTCCTGTTCAATCATTGTAAGTAGCTCTTGGTTACGACCTTTTTTTAGATTGATTTCATTATTTGTTTCTAAATTCCACAGTCTTAAAGATATTAAAAGAGGCGTTTGTTTAGACGCCTCTATAAAATTAAAAATATCTTTAAAATAAGCCTTTCTTTCCTCAAAGTATTCATTCTCATCATGATTGCCATCAAAACTGTGAAGCGAAAAGCTTATTTGCCTTAATGCAGGTTTATTAAGGATTTTATCCTTAACTTTATTGATCAAGGTTCCATTGGTTGTAATATTTACCTTGAGACCCTTTTCATAACTTATATCTAATAACCTATCTAGTTCTGGATGAAGAAGTGGCTCCCCTTTTACATGAATATATATATAGTCTGTATGGGGTTTAATTTGGTCTAGTATGACCGAAAATTTCTCTAAATCCATAAATTCTTTTTCTCTTCTTGTCTCTGGGCAAAAATCACAGGTTAGATTACATATGTTTCCTATTTCTATATATACCTTTTTTAATTTTTTCATTTGCCTACGCTCTCATTCTATTACTACTTCTTTATTATCTCTATTTTACTCTATTTCTTTGACTTGCTTTATTAAATTAAGTTCTTGGTAATCGCATAATCCTTTTTCTATTGCTTCTTGGCGAAGAACTAAGTATAATTCTGCCTCAGTTGCACGCTCATAAGGTACAACAAATATTATACCCACAATACAGCCTAGCATCCCTAAGAGATACCATCCTATAAATGAAAGTTGTAATATATATATTCTAAATTTATGACCTTGGGTCATTTGATTACTTAGTTGCAACGCCCTATTACTGCCAATGTTAGGATTGTCCGCCAATAGATAGGGGACTATTATATAAGCATATTTTTTTATGGCTGCCGGAATCCCGAATAATAAAGTAAAAAAAGTCGTTGCTATAATTTTCCAAGGCTCCATCATAGGGTATGGATTGATTATATATGATAACAGTAGGATAAGGATCGGAATAATTGTTAATAAAGACCATAGAGCAATTATTAGATTTCTCCAAAACATAGCTTTAATAACACTGACATATCTACCATTTTGAAATGTATAGCCTAAATAACCTACATCAATATCGCCTTGGGCTGCTTGCATAAAATAACGACTTCCACCTACTTCTAGATGGTATCCTACGAAAACTTTTATGGCAGTACCTATGATTAAAGCCATAACCACAATAATGCCCGCTATTATTAGGATCCAAAATAGCTCATCTGGGTTATTAAAAAGAGTGTCAAAACTGTCCGCATTTGCAGCCCCACCGGCATTAAAACTACTCCCCCCCGATACCATTCCCATTACAATACTAACTAAAAAAGCTTTCCAGTATGAACCTTTTAAAACACTTTTTGCTCTTTCTTTAAGTTGTCCTCTTTCCCACATTTTAAACCCCCCTTTAAATTTTTATTATATTGACTGTGTTACATACCCCATAATAGACCAAAATACTTTTATTCCCCGTTTGTGTGATAAGGGATAATTCTTCAATCTTCCTTCATCCTCTTCATCGTACCCTGAATGCTGGGAAACAAGGTAATCCATTACTTGCCCCCCTTGGACTACATAGTCCGTTACAATCATACTGTGATAAGCATTATCCTTATGGTCTATTAATTGTACAATATCTCCCCTTAAAAGCTGATCCTGATTGGTGCCAATAGCTCTTAAACCTAAATCCAAGTTCTGCCGCTTGTTTGTACCATTTTCCTCCATATAAAATTTAAGTGAATTGGCTGCTGTCCACGATGGTGTTCTTTTCGTTTCTGAGTGCCAATACCAATGGTACCTAACATCAATTCCCTCCCAGTCAAACGGAATCTCCCCCGCATAAAGACACTGAGACACATAGTTCGTACAGTCTCCACCCCATTTTTCATAATTCCCAAACTTAGGGTTTATTTCTAAGGCATATTGAAGGGCATATTTAACCGCCTTATTAACATTATACCCCTTAAAATAGAGGCCGTCTTTTATTTCTTCATTGATATTCATTTTTATCATTTCTTCTTGCATTTTATATCTGAGTGGCACACTTACCATAGTATCATCTTTCCTTCCGGAGTTGTCTTCCTACAATAATTAAAATATATGCCAAAGGGCTACTATTAAGACTTATCTATCCATTTTATACCACTTTCCTAGAAATTTCAAACAACTTCTTCGGGTAACGCGGGGTTACTTGCGAGGGTAGGGTCCTAACGTATGATTACCACAGATTCTTGTTAACCGTCCCCAACGCCTGGCACCATCTTCAGCATCAAAAAAAGACCAGTAGCAATGCTCCTGGCCCTTCACAAATTTATTTATCTTCTGCTCGGTCTGCAATAACTTGCTCCTGAACCTCACTTGACGCCTCATCATAGCGCTCAAATCGGTACATAACCTCGCCTCGCCCTTGGGTAAGTGACCTTAGATCTGTTGGATAGTTATACATCTCCGCCATGGGAACCTCGGCAATAATAACTTGCCTTGAACCATTTAATTCCATGCCTAGCATACGGCCCCTACGTTTTTTCATATCACCCATAATATCACCTGTATACTCATCTGGAATGGTAATTTCTGCATATGCAATTGGCTCAAGAATAATTGGAGTTGCTTTTTCCATACCATTTTTAAATGCTACTGTGGTGGCTATTTTAAAAGCCATCTCTGACGAATCTACTGGGTGATAAGACCCTTCTACTAAGGTAGCTTTTATTCCTACGACTGGGTACCCTGCTAAAACACCTTTTTGAACAGATTCCTCAAGGCCCTTTTCTACTGCTGGGAAGTATTGTCTTGGAACGGATCCTCCAAATACCTTTTCTTCAAATACAAATGGAACACTAAGATCTCCAAGTGGTTCAAACGCCATAACAACGTCGCCGAACTGACCATGTCCTCCTGACTGTTTCTTATGCCTACCTCTTACTTGTGCTGATCCTTTAATGGTTTCTCTGTAACGGGTTGTCGGCATCTTAAGATCTACTTCTACCTTAAACTTGCTCTTTAACATATTTACGATTATATCGAGTTGCTGTTGCCCCATGCCATAGATGACTGTTTCACGTGTTTCTACGTCATACTCCGTGTAGAATGTTGGATCTTCTGACATCAGTCTTTGGATTGCACCTGATAGCTTTTCTTCGTCTCCTTTACCTCTTGGGAAGATAGCTCTTTTTAGGTAAGGGATTGGGAAAACAATAGGTGGATACTGTATATAGGCATCCTTTTCGTATAATGTATCATTTATAACAGTGTCTTTAAGTTTTGCAACGGCTCCAATATCACCCGCTACTAACTCATCCACTTCAATTTGCTCTTTACCTCTAAAAACATATATTCTAGATAATTTTTCTGCTTCTTTTGTACGTGCATTATATAATACATCATCTGCTTTTACTGTTCCTGAGCGAACTTTGAAGAATGTAAATCGACCGATAAATGGGTCTACAATTGTTTTAAAGACAAACAAGGAAGTCTTGTCTGTGGCTTCACACTTTCTAAGAACTTCATTTTCTCCCGTTTCATCTCTCCCAAAATTCTCTTGGTGAAGAATTTCTGGGGATGGACAATATCTAATGAGTGAGTTGAGTAATATGGTGATTCCTGCACTCATTGTTCCTGCGCCACAAAATACTGGCACAATGGTTCCCGCTATAACACTATCGCGAATAGCATCTGTTATTTCATCTGCGCTTATTTCTTCGTCTGCAAAATATTTTTCCATAAGAACTTCATTTGTTTCAGCTACTGCTTCTAATATCATTGTACGGGCCGGGATAATTAAATCATCCATTCCTTCTGGAAGGTCACAATCTTCTGTTTGCTTACCCACGTACCTACGCCCTACCATACGTACAATATCAATATATCCTACAAATTTTCCATCTTCATACCAAGGTACTTGCATAGGTGCAATACTGTTTCCATATCTTTGTTTTAATTCTTTTAAGATTCTCGGCATATTTGCATTTTCTAAATCCATTCCTGTAATATAAATCATTCTTGGAAGTCCTGCATCTGCTGCAAATTTCCATGCTTTTTGTGCTCCTATTTCAAGACCTGAAGCAGCATTAATCACAATAACTGCTGTATCTGCTATTCTAAGTGCTTGCTCTACTTCACCTGTAAAATCATCATATCCAGGTGCATCTAAAATATTAATTTTATGTTCTTTCCATTCAACCGGGATGACTGATGTCTTTATTGAGAATTTGCGTTTGATTTCTTCTGGATCATAATCACTGACTGTGTTACCACTTTCAATCGTTCCTCGTCTGTTAATTGTTCCAGTTGTACGAAGTACCGCTTCTGCAAGGGTTGTTTTCCCTGCACCCCCATGTCCCATTAATACTACATTACGAATTTGACCTGTGTTATATTTTTTCATATTTTATAACCCTCCTGCCTTATTTATGTAGTTTCTTTTTGTGTTTAATGTGATTCCATAATTAATATGATGGCGTTTTTGAACTTTACTAGAGCCTTACTATATGTTTTCTACATTATTCACAAAAACCCTTTTTTATTTCTTATTTTTTTGTATTATTTTTATAGTTGTTTTATTATTCTAAATTGTGACTTCTCTGTTTTTGTAACTTGCATATATCCTCTACTTTTATTGACATACTTATTTTCTCATTGTAAAATGGAAACTATTAAAACGTTATATACATACATACACGACGAGGTGAATCTGATGAATATTAAGTACAGAAAAGAAATCAATTATATGAGGCCATATATTCCTGGCAAGCCAATTGAAGATGTTCAAAAAGAACTTGGACTAGATGAAGTTGTTAAACTTGCATCGAATGAAAATCCACTTGGTTGTTCTTCCATGGCCCAAGAAGCTATTATAGAAAACCTAAATATACTGTCCCTTTATCCTGATGGTAATACCGGAAAGCTTAGAAGTGCTCTTGCAAAGCACTTAAATGTAACAGAAGACCAATTAATTTTTGGTGCTGGCTCTGATGAAATTCTAGGCGTTTTAGCTGAAGTTTTTTTATGTCCTAATGAAGAATTACTTACCTCTGACCAGAGTTTCCCCCGTTATGACTCTGCTGCACATCTAATGGGCGGTAAAATTGTAAAGGTGCCCCTTACCAATTACACTTATGATTTAGCTAAAATGAAAGAGTTTGTAAACGAAAAGACAAAGCTAGTAATCTTAGCAAATCCTAATAACCCCACAGGTACTTATTTTACACAAACTAGCCTAGTGGACTTTTTAGATTGTGTTCCTGATCATGTTATGGTTGTACTTGACGAAGCTTATTATGAATATGCGGATGCGGATGATTATCCTAACTCTCTTGCACTTTTAGAAAAATACAGCAATATTATTATCCTTAGAACATTTTCTAAAGCATACGGTCTTGCATCCCTTCGTGTTGGTTATGGAATTGCATCTGCTGAAATTGTTGAACTTTTAAATAGAGTCCGCAATCCTTTTAACGTCAATACTTTGGCACAAGTAGCAGCTATTGCTAGCTTAAAAGACCAAGATTTTGTAACCAAAGCCATTACACTTAATAAAGAATCTAAAACTTACCTTTACAAGGAGCTTACACAAATGGCAATCCCTTTTGTACCTACTCAAGCTAACTTTGTTATGTTTGATGCTAAAAGACCTTCGGATGTTCTTTTTGAAAAGTTTCAAGAAAAAGGATATATTATCCGCCCTGCTTTTGGCGTACCAAATTGGGTTAGGGTAACCCTAGGTACCATGGAGCAAATGGAAGGCTTTGTAAAAGTACTCAAAGAAATTTACTAAGGAGAGTCAATTATGAATATTGGTATTATTGGGCTAGGTTTACTTGGGGGTTCTTTGGCAAAAGCTTTTAAAAAAGCAAATGCACAAAATAGTTATATAATTGGTTCCGATACATGCCTTGACACACTCCAAAAGGCAATAAAAGAGGGGGCCATCGATCATTGTTCCTCTGGGATCGATGCTTCTTTTTCCACATGTTCTGTTATTTTTGTCTGTACACCTGTCGCACATATCCCCGCAGTCGTTCGACAGCTAATTCCTTATATTTCTAAGGATTGTATTATCACCGATGTAGGCAGCACTAAATACGAGATTATTCAGCAAGTCCAAGAGATATTAGATGAGAAAAAATCTCCTGCTTATTTTATAGGTGGCCACCCTATGGCAGGTTCTGAAGCGTCGGGATATAGCTCTTCTAAAGCTCATCTGTTCCAAAATGCTTATTATATTATTACGCCTGCTGGGAATACGCCTGACTTTATTGCATTTATTTTAAAAAAGTTAGTGGAACGTATTGGTGCTATTCCCATTGTTATATCACCGTCTTACCACGACTTTGCAACTGCCTCTATTAGTCACGTTCCTCATGTTATTGCCGCTGGCCTTGTTCATTTAATTAAAGACTCTGACGGGGAAAAAAATCTACTGCACACTTTAGCGGCTGGCGGATTTAAAGATATTACTAGAATTGCATCTTCCAACCCTGATTTATGGCGGGATATTTGCTTTACAAACAAGGTTCAGATTTTAAAAATGTTAAAACGCTACGTACAAATTTTAGAAGACGTGACCTGTGCTATTGAAACTGATCAAGAAGAGTGGATTTTTAATTATTTTAAAGATGCAAAAGGGTATCGTGATACTTTTACTTCCAACTCTCCTGGATTATTACCAAAAACACATATTTTATTCGTTGATATTCAAGATAATCCTGGAATGATTGCTAGAATCGCTACTTTACTCAGTGATAATGGTATTAATATTAAAAACATTGGAATTGTTAATCATAGAGAATTTCAAGGTGGTGTCCTTCAAATTATCTTTGAGAAAAAATCTCATATGATTGATAGTATGCAACTTTTAGCCCTTCATGATTATAGAACTTTTTATTAAATCTTTAATGATAGATATAGGAGGATTTTAATGGTTATTACTAAAACGACTAATATAAATGCAAACATTACAATCCCAGGGGATAAGTCCATATCCCATCGGGCTGTCATGTTGGGCTCGTTAGCTAAGGGAATTACAAGGGTAAAAAACTTTTTAATCGGCGATGATTGCTTAGCCACCATAAAATGCTTTGAGCAAATGGGTATAAAAATCACCCAAGACAAGGACATAACAATCTATGGCAATGGTTTAAACGGTCTCAAACAGCCCTCTATGCCACTGGATGTTGGAAATAGTGGCACCACTATAAGGCTTTTATCAGGGATTCTTGCAGGACAGGACTTTAGCACTACCATTAGCGGCGATGATTCTATAGAACATAGACCCATGAACCGCATATTGATTCCTTTAAGACAAATGAACGCAGACATTACTGCTTCTAAGGATAATAGTTATGCACCTCTTCATATAAAACCGTCTACGCTTCAAAATACCCTCTATAACTCACCTGTTGCTAGTGCTCAAGTAAAGTCTTCCGTACTTTTAGCTGGCTTATATACAGAGGGTGAAACGAGTGTTGTTGAACCTGTTTTATCTAGAAATCATACAGAACTTATGCTTACAGGCTTCGGAGCAAAAGTTATATCCAGGGGCACCCAAGCAACTGTTGAAGGTTTCCCTGCTTTACAAGGCCTTGATATTAATATCCCTGGGGATATTTCTTCTGCCGCTTTTTTCCTTGTTGCCGGACTAATTGTTCCAAGTTCCGAAATTTATATGGAAAACATTGGGGTTAATCCCACTAGGGCTGGTATTATTACTGTGCTACAAGATATGGGCGGAGATATTACACTTCATAACCAACGTATAGAGTGCGGGGAACCTGTTTGTGATATACTTGTGCGCTCTTCCGATTTAAAGGCAACATCTATTTCAGGTGATATTATTCCTACTCTCATTGACGAAATTCCAGTGATTGCAGTAGCTGCATGTTTTGCTAAAGGTACCACAACTATATCTGATGCTAAAGAGCTTAAAGTAAAAGAATGTGATCGCATAGCTGTTATGACCTGTGAACTGAGTAAAATGGGCGCTGATATTGTAGCAACAGATGATGGCCTTATTATAACAGGAACAAGTCACTTAACCGGAGCCCCTATAGAAACCCACGGAGATCACAGGGTTGCTATGTCCCTAGCAATTGCTGGTTTAGTCTCTGAAGGCGAAACACTTATCCACAATAGTGATTGCGTTAATATATCTTTTCCACAGTTTTTTAAAATTCTAGATGAGTTGTGTTAATACTTGCTTTTAAAATACAAAATAGCGCAAAGAAAAGCGACAGCAAATGCTGTCGCTTTGTATTTCATATTTGCCCAACTAAGGGTTTTTGAATATTTATGTTTAGATAATGTTGAAAAAATATGATTTATGTCCTTTTATATTATCATATGTTGATAGTATTGTCAAAGTGAAAGTATTTTATTCATTTCTTGTGAAATATATTTTTTATCCGTAATCACATCATAAAATCCTTTGTTAAAATAAAGTCTTTGCGCATCAACTGTTCGCATATCACTAATTTGCATACGTGTTGCAAGACCATTCTTAAAATCTTTAACTTGAATATCAATTTGAAAATCTGGATCTGCGTCTAAAGAATTTATCTTTACTGATGTGGTTGGTATGATTATAAATTTACTTTTAAAATATTTTAAAACATAACACCAATGTCCACCGTATAATTCTTTAGGAAAGCCTCTTGTAAGATTAAAATATGCTATTTGATGCATTTGTGGTAACTTTTTAGGTTTATAAAAAGTCGTTGATGGGTCCCCTGTTTGCTTTGGTGTTAGGTTGTTATAAAAATATGTAAGCTGACCTACCAAATATTCAAGATCTGTCACAAACCCTTCAACATCTCTATAATTTTCTAAATTCCCCAACATATCAGCTACCCCATTCATCCGGTTTTTAATATCCATGTCATCCTCCCTTCTCTAAAATTCCCCTACCTAAGGATTATAACATTAATAGATTGAGATTAAAAGGATAAAATGCTTATTTTATCCTTTTTGTGTAAGTTTTAGTGTTTAAAATGTCTCATCCCTGTAAACACCATTGTGATACCATGTTGGTTACAAGCATCAATAGATTCCTGGTCTTTAATGGATCCCCCTGGTTGTATAATTGCTTTAATACCTGCTGCTGCTGCTGAAATAACAACATCCGAAAATGGGAAAAAGGCATCAGATGCTAGGACGCTTCCCATTACCCCTTCTTTTCCTAAAAACTCTATACCATGATCAATTGATTGATTAGCAGCCCAAATTCTATTCGTTTGGCCCCCTCCTAAACCAACAGACTGACCATCTTTGGCAAGAGCAATTCCATTTGACTTAACATGCTTTACAATTTTCCATGCAAATAATAAATCTTCCATTTCCTTTTCTGTTGGTTGTCGATCTGTTACCACTTTTAAATCTTCTTTATCATTAAATAAAACTAAATCTTTGTTTTGTACAATCATACCCCCGCCTACTTTTTTCATATCATAAGCTGATTGGTTAACGTAGTCCATATTATCTAATTCTAAAATTCTAAGATTTTTTTTTGTTTGAAGAATTTCTAGTGCATCACCATCATATTCTGGTGCTATAATAATTTCTAAAAATGTTTTAGTCATTTCCTCAGCTGTTACCTTATCAATCTTTGTATTAGATACTACTACACCACCAAATATAGATAAAGGATCTGCGTTATAAGCTTTCATATAAGCATCATAAATTGTATCCCCAGTTCCAACACCACATGGATTAGCATGCTTTGCTGCTATAATAGTTGGCTCTGTAAACTCTTTGAGAAGCTCTAATGCCCCGTTGGCATCATTAATATTATTGTATGATAACGCTTTACCATGAATTTGCTTAGCGGCTGCAAGCGTTCCTTCTTTACCCGTAACTTCTTCATAAAAAGCTGCATTTTGATGTGGATTTTCACCATATCTCATTTGTTGTACCTTTTCAAATGTTAAGGTTAATGTCTCTGGAAGATCTGTTGCTTCTCTTTGCTCTCTCATATAATTTGCAATCATAGCATCGTAGTGAGCAGTGTGTTCAAATACTTTAGATGCGAGATAAAACTTTGTCTTTTGGGAAACACCACCTTCTGCAATCTCCTTAAGTACAATCTCATAGTCTTTAGGATCTACTATAACTATCACATCTTGACTATTCTTTGCAGCGCTACGAAGCATTGTAGGGCCACCTATGTCTATGTTCTCTATGGCCTCCTCTAAAGTTACGCCTTCTTTTAAAATAGTTTCCTTAAAAGGATATAGATTAACAACAACAATATCAATTGGCTTAATCCCAAGTTCATCTATTTGTTTCATATGATTTGGATTGCTCCGTACTGCTAGTAAGCCTGCATGAATATTAGGATGTAATGTTTTAACACGGCCATTTAAGCACTCTGGAAACTCTGTCACTTCTGATATTCCTATAACTTCTACACCAGAATCTTTTAACGCTTTTGCTGTTCCTCCTGTTGAGATGATATCAATCCCTAAATCCTTTAGTTTTTCCCCAAACTCTACTATCCCTGTTTTATCTGATACACTTATTAATGCTCTCATTTTTAATACTGCCATCATGATTCCTCCTTGTTTGTGTGTTTATTTATTTTTTATACAAAAAACCGCCCAAACAATACTGTATAAAATACACAATATAGCCCAGACGGTCGACTTCTTTATATTCCCTTATACTCCCTACAGGTAATCCTGTTGCCGTCAGTTATATAAGGACTTTCTTTTCAAAAACTCTGGAAAGATTACCAACCCATAAGAACTGCAAACGTTGGTGATCCTACGATTAGTTTAAGAATAAATACAAAAGCTAAGCCATACATCATCCATGTTATTTCTTTAGCTTTGCCTGTAAATGCTTTTACAATAACGTATGATATGATTCCGAATATTAATCCTTCAGAAATACTATACGCCAGCGGCATCATAGCCATTGTTAAGAAAGCTGGTAAAGACTCTGTAATATCACCAAAATCAATTTTTGTAATGCCATCGATCATAAACACACCGACAATAACAAGTGCTGGCGTTGTTGCAAATCCTGGGATTGCAAGAAATATTGGTGAAAATACGAGTGCTAATGCAAAACAGGCTGCTGTTGTTAAGGCTGTTAATCCTGTTCTACCACCTTCAGCAACACCTGCGCTGCTTTCTACATAGGTTGTTACGGTTGATGTTCCAAGTATTGCTCCCATTGTTGTTCCAATAGCATCGGCTAAAAGAGCTTGTTTTATTCTAGGAAGCTTACCATCTTTATCTAGGTAATCGGTCTTACTTGCTACTCCCATTAGTGTTCCAAGTGTATCAAATAAGTCTACGAATAAAAACGTAAAAGTTACAATAATAAATGTAAGAATACTATCAAAATCAGCAAACAGCTCACTAAAAGGTACAAACTTCCAGAACACTGGTGCTAAACTTGGTGGTAAACTTGCTAACTTACTTGGTAATAATGGGAATGTAGTCACCATATCAGGTACATACCATCCAATAAGTTCTGCCACAATTCCTAAAACATAGGTTCCTAGTACGCCAAATAAAAGAGCCCCTTTAACACCTTTTTTTAACATAATAACTGTTATAATAACCCCCACCATAGCAAGTACTGCTGGTGCTAACATCATGTCACCAAGTTTTACTAAAGTAGCACCTTCACTAACAATTATTCCTGCATTTTGTAGTCCTATAAAAGCAATAAATAAACCAATTCCTGCACTTACAGAATATTTAATAGTGGTTGGTATGGCGTTGAAAATTGCTTCTCTGACATTTAAAAATGTTAATATAATAAATATAATTCCTTCTGCAAGAATACAAGTAATTGCAAACTCCCAGCTTTTCCCCATAATTCCTACTACCGTAAAAGCAAAAAATGCGTTAAGTCCCATACCTGGTGCCAGTGCAAAAGGATAGTTCGCCATTAAAGCCATGGCAACTGTGGCAATAACTGCTGATAAAGCTGTTGCTGTAAATACACCACCTGCATCCATTCCTGCTACTGATAAGATATTTGGGTTTACTATAAGAATATACGCCATTGTCATAAATGTCGTGATCCCTGCTAGTACCTCTGTTTTTACATCTGTCTTATTTTCCTTAAGTTTAAAAAATTCCATCTTCATCCCCCTCGTGTTTACGTGCAAGTTATTATGTAATCTATCATTATAATACATAATTTTTTACAGTGGGTCAAGAGGTTTTCGAACGTTTTTTTAAATTATCGATTAAATGTTCATTAATTCCTCTGTAGTAATCGATACCGATGCACTAGCGCCTATTCTTGTTGCTCCTGCATCCACCATAGCTTTAGCATCTTCGTAAGTTCTAACACCACCTGATGCCTTAACTCCTATATTGGGCCCTACTGTTTTTCTCATAAGGGCAATGTCTTCTATCGTAGCGCCACCTGAACTAAATCCTGTTGAAGTTTTGACAAAATCAGCTCCTGCCTCAGCTGATAATTCACAAGCTTTCACTATTTCTTCTTTCGTTAGGAGGCATGTCTCTAAGATTACTTTAACAATTGTATCTTTGTTTACACCCTTGGCTGCCTTTACAACGCCTTCTATCTCATGGCGGATATAGTCATGCTTTCCATCCTTCATAGCACCTATATTAATAACCATATCAACATCTGTTGCACCTAATTCTACCGCTTCCTTTGCTTCATATGCCTTAGCCATAAAAGTCATATTCCCTAAAGGAAATCCTACTACTGTCGTAATCCCTACTGGTGTACCTTGTAATAGATGGACTGCTTGGGGGATATAGCATGGGTTAATACACACTGTGGCAAACTGATACCTTTTAGCTTCTTCGCAAAGCACTTTAACTTCTTCTTCTGTTGCATCTGCTTTTAAAATGGTATGATCAATCATATTTGTTATTTTCATGTTCATAGTATTCTCCTTTTTTTTTATATTATTCCTTTATTATACTACTTTTTCAAACTTAATTCTAATATAACCCACACATTGCTTCCTATTTCAAAGTAATGTGTGGGTTATGGCTTATTATATTTTGTTACTTATACTGAAAACAAGCATTCTATGCTCTGTTTTTCAAAGAATTTCATCCATTCCTTGGATGGTCTAACATCTGTAACTACCATATCTATATCCGAAAAATCAAATAGGTTGACCATAGAAAGACTATTAAATTTAGTATGGTCAACGGCCAAAATAACTTTCTTTCCAGATTTAACCACAGCTCTTTTTATCTCTACTTCTAGTTCGCTCGATTCCATGAGTCCTTTTTCCATATCAATGCCTTTGCATGATAGTATCACTTTATCTACATAATAGCTATTGATGGTTTTAATAGCTGTAGGACCCATAAAGGCTAGGGTCTTTCTAACCAATGTCCCGCCCACGCAAATGACCTTAATTTTATTGTTTTGCACGGCCTCTGATAAAACGCCTAAGGAGTTGGTAAGAATCATGATCTCTTGATCACAATTAAGTTTTCTGGCAATCTCAAGATTTGTGGTACCACTGCCGATCATAATTACATCACCATCTCCAATAAGACCACTTATGATTTGTCCCATTAGTTCTTTACCTTCTTTGTTTTCTCTTAAACGAACACTTAGGGGCAACTCTTCATTTGCTTTTTTAGCCATCACCGCTCCTCCGTAGGTACGCATCAGTGTGCCCTCTTGCTCAAGCTTTTCTAAATCCCTGCGTATTGTTTCTTCAGTTACGCCAAACTCCTTGCTTAAATTAACAACTTTGACGCATTTCTTGATAGATACCTGTTCTATAATATTTTGTCTCCGCTCTAACGGCAGCACATTACCCCCTGCTTTCTATCTACTATACGCCCGCCTTTAAATCTTGCAGGATTTGTTTTTATAAGTACATTTTATCTAATATATTTGATGTATTTAATACTTTTAGCCTTTAACAACCAGTGTATGCTTTCCAATTATACCACATATCCTTACTGTTAAACAGAATACTGTCTACTCCTTTTTTAAAATACTTTTTATATAATGGTATATTCTTCTTGATTGTCCATATATATTATTATAAATATTATTTTAAGGAGGGATTCCCATGTCTAAACCAAAGTTCATGGTATTTAAATTAAAGGATTTATGGGTTCCAGTTATTGTAACGATATTTGCTATTGTAATGGTTGTTTTTTTTGTTTCTAAACTAACATCCACCAAGACCACCTTCGCCCCCGATCAAGGCTTTAATGATGGTCTCTATGTAGCAGAAATATCTCTCGATAACGCGGAATTCAATGTTGCTGTTTCAATTCATAAAAATGCCATTAAATCTGTTGAACTGCGAAACATGGATGAACAGGCTAAGCTTATGTATCCACTATTTGAACCTAGTATGGCTTATATTAATGATCGGGTCACAAAAACACAATCTCTTGAGATTGAGGAATTTGCCCAGGCTAAAGAAACGACAGCTTTTTTAATGGATGCTGTTAGGAATGCTCTTGCACTTCCTGATAAAACGGTTGATAAGCTAGAAAATAATATGGATACTATTGACAACACTGTAGACGACTACATATTAACTGACCCTCTCAGTAACGCTATTGATAATCCGGAAATGTCTGATCAAACGTATGTTGATTGGGAGACTGAGTTGGATGCTATTATAGTTGATGAAGGAGCCGCTGATATCGATTAGATTGTTTTGGGTGGGTCCGCAAAATCTGGGGTTGGCTGGCAACCGCTCAGGGTATAAGAATTTCTAAAGTACTATCGCAAGGAGGGACATAATCTGCTAAAAGCCAAAACTCGCTAGCGCTCAAACAATTGGCTTTTTTAACGCAGATTATGTCCCTCCTTGCAATGTACTTTTACGAAATTCTTATAAATCTTCGCTTGTTTCCATCCAACCCCAGATTTTGCTATCACACGTGGGCAGCCCGGGTTGTTTTGACGGGGATAGTTTTAGGGTTTTGGGGCAATAAAAAGACAGTCTCCTTATAGTACGCTTTATCATACTATGAGAGATTGTCTTTTTTCATGGGCCAGGGCCCATGTAGAGCGGGTAGTGCAATTTCCCCAGTATCTTATAAAGTCATCCCGAGGAATTAGGTGCGAAGCTGGGGTGGTGTCATATCATTAAGCGGCGATTGGTAAGAATTTCGTAAAAGTGCTTTGCTCAACATAAGGGGAGTTACCGTTAAAAAAGTCAAGTGTTTGAGCGATAGCGAGTTTTTGACTTTTAGGTAACTCCCCTTATGTTGAGCATTAGCACTTTAGAAATTCTTACCCTCGCAAGCGTATGATATGACACCACCCCAGCTCGCCCATCGACCCAAATTAGCACTATCCTTAGCTACTATGAGCAAACTGACTATTGTATAGATTATAGTAGAAGCCGCCTTTATCTAGTAGCTGCTTATGGGTACCCTGTTCAATGATATTGCCTTTATCCATAACAAGGATTTCATCCGCCCCTTGTATGGTTGATAGCCTATGGGCTACCACAAAGCTCGTACGCCCTTCCATAAGGGTATTAAACGCCTCTTGCACACGTTTCTCTGTCATAGTATCAATACTGCTTGTAGCCTCATCTAGGATTAGCATTGGTGGCTGGGCAAGCATAATTCTAGCAATACACAAAAGTTGTTTTTGTCCGTGGGAAATATTGTTTCCATCTTCAGATATAATGGTGTCATAGCCTTCTGGGAGCCTAGTAATAAAGCCGTGGGCTCTAGCTAATTTTGCTGCTACTTTGATTTCTTCATCCGTAGCCTCTGGTTTTCCGTAGGCAATGTTATCCCTTACACTCGCAGAGTATAGCCATGTTTCTTGTAAAACCATCCCGTACATACTGCGTAGATTATTACGTTTTAACTTGTTAATATCTACGCCATCTATTTTTATCGTTCCTTCATTGACATCGTAAAATCTCATGAGCAAATTAATAAATGTGGTTTTACCACAACCTGTAGGGCCTACAATTGCAACTTTAGAGCCAGGCTTAACAGACACATTTAAATTATGAATTAATGTTACATCCGGTGTGTATGAAAAAGACACATTCTCTATATCAATTCTTCCCGTACATTTCTCCATTGCGATTGCATTGGGATCATCTTGAATTTCATCTTCTTCATCTAAGACTCTAAATATCCTTTCAGCTGATGCAATAGCCGATTGCATCTCAGTTATGACGCCTGTAATTTCACTAAACGGCGTTGTATACTGATTCGCATAGATTAAAAAGGATGATAACTGACCAACAGATAATCTTCCGCTAATTGCACTCAGTGCGCCAATGATGCCTACTGCTGCATATACAATCCCGTTAATAAATCTAGCAGCCGGTCTTGTAATAGATGAGTAAAACTGCGCCTCCACGCCTGAATTATAAAGTCTTTCATTAATTTCTTCAAATTGCTCTTGAGCTCTATCTTCAAAGCAAAATGTTTTAACAATTTTTTGGTTACCAATCATCTCCTCAATATAACCACCTAATTCTCCTTGAGTCGCAGATTGCTCAGTAAACATATGGTGTGATCTTTTTGCAATGAATGAAGCCACAAAAAAAGATACTGGGGTTAATATGACAACAACAACTGTAATCGTTATATTTATTGATAACATAAAAAACAGTGTCCCCACAATGGTCACAACACCTGTAATAAATTCTGTTGCACCTTGTAACAGCCCGTTAGATATGGTATCTACATCATTTACAACCCGACTAATCACATCGCCATGAGCTGTTGTATCGATATAATTTAGGGGCACTTTGTTTAGTTTGTTAAAAGCAGCAATTCTAATATCTTTTACTGTGTTATAAGTAATCTTATTTGTAAACAGTGTTAAAATCCACTGGAACACACTACTGAATATGATCACCACACTAAGTTTCAGGATTATTCCTCGTATGCCATCATAATTAACATCACCAGGGCCTATAATGAAATCAATCCCTTGACCAATCAGTACAGGGCTGAACATTTTAAAAACAACACTTGCTATAGCACTCATTAAAGCACCTATGACATATAATTTATATGGTTTTGTATATTCTAGTAATCTCAAAAGAACTTTTTTACGCATGATTCTTCACCTCATCTTTGCTAAGCTGTGATAAGCAAATTTCCTTATAGACATCACTGCTGATATTTAGCTCTGCGTGGCTTCCTATGCCCTTGATTAATCCATTATCAAGCACAATGATTTTATCCGCATCCATGATTGTACTAACTCTTTGAGAAACAATAATAACCGTACTTCCCTGAGTTTTTTCTTTAAGTGCCTTCCTAAGTGCAGCATCCGTCCTAAAATCCAGTGCACTAGCACTATCATCTAATATAAGCACATCTGGCTTTCCAACTAAAGCCCTAGCAATAGTTAACCTTTGTTTTTGACCACCAGATAAATTTTGTCCACCTTGGGTAATCTTTGTATTACCCTTCATAGCCAAATCCTGTACAAACTCTGATGCCTGAGCAATATCTAGCGCCCGCTTTATATCGTGATCTGTAGCATCTTGTGCTCCCCAACGAATATTTTCATCCACTGTTCCACTAAAAAGAACTGCCCTTTGAGGGACAACCCCTATTTTGTGCCTTAAGTCATCCAGGATATAATCTTTTACATTCTTGCCATCAACAAGCACCTCTCCTTTCGACACATCATAAAGACGAGGGATTAGATTAATAATCGTTGATTTTCCAGATCCTGTAGCACCAATAATACCTACAGTTTCTCCTTTGTTTATTTTTATATTAATATCTTGAATGGCATATTCTGTAGCATCACCATATGAAAAAGATACGTCCTTAAATTCAATTTTGGGCATATCTATATGTTCTCGTGTTATAGTGCCACTTTCATTACTGCTGACTATTGTAGACTTTACATCTAATACCTCATTCACTCTTACTGCCGATGCTGCTGCTTTGGTAAAAATAACAACTAAATTAGCTATAAGAACTAAGGCCAGTAGTATCTGAGACATATAGTTTACATAAGCAATGACTTGCCCTTGTGTCATTCCACCAGCCTCTACACGCATCCCCCCATACCAAATAATCGCTACAATGGCCAGGTTTATCGTGACATAGGTTAAGGGGTTTAAAAGTGCACTGATTTTCCCCACCTTAATTGCCATATTGGTATGATCACTACTTGCTCTATAGAATCTATCTTTTTCCATTTCTTGCTTAGAAAACGCCCTTATAACTCTTGTTCCGCCTAGGTTTTCTCTTGTTATAAGTGATATTTTGTCTAGCTTCTTTTGAATAATCCGAAAGAAAGGTACAGACCTACTCATTACAAGATATAAAATTAATAAGATAACGGGTGTGGTTACAATAAATATAATGGACAATTTAAGATCTAATATCAAAGCCATAACAGCTGAACCTATGACTAAAAAGGGTGCCCTAATCACTAACCTAATAAACATAGCTACCGCAAGTTGCAATTGGTTTACGTCATTGGTTATTCGGGTTATGAGCGATGGTGTTCCAAACCGATCAACTTCAGCATGAGAAAACGTATTAATATGCTTAAACACAGCATTTCTAATGGCCGTCCCACCACCTTGAGATGCAATAGCTGCATATCGCTGGCACGTTAAAGAACAAGCAAATCCGATTACGCCTAACAAAAGCATAATGCCTCCCATTTTCAAAACATAAGATGGGTCTTGATTTTTTACCCCTATATCAATAATTTTTATCATTACTAAAGGTACAATTAGCTCTAATACGGCCTCCGTAAGTTTAAAAAGGGGACCCAGTATGACTTCTTTCTTAAAATCTTTTAAATAACGTATAAGCTTTAACATTTTATCATCCTATCTCTATTCTATTTCTTCCATTTCTTTTTGCTTGATACATGGCCATATCTACGCGCTCTATTATCGTTTTGCTAGTATCATCATTTTTTAATTCTACTATCCCTAAACTAATCGTTACAGGCGGTATGCCCTCCGCCTCGTGTCTTTCAATCTCTTTTCTTACTCTCTCTGCTAAAGTAAGGCCATTTTCCATCTTTGTATCTGGCAAAAGAACAACGAATTCTTCTCCTCCCACACGGGCTAAAACATCATGGTTACGTATGGTTTCTTGTACGACCCTTACAACTGCTTGTAGAACATGATCCCCTACAACATGACCATAGGTATCATTAACATTTTTAAATAAATCAATATATTCATTAAAATATCGCCTGTTAAAAGCTCCTGTTAACGGGTCATGTATGGCTGAAACTTTCAGTTCATCATAGATACTCTTTTTAAATATGAATAGTATGACAAGAATCGCTATTACATTTAAGCTAAATCCCAAGGCAAAGAATCTGAAATATGAGGCCTTTCTTTCAGCATGCTCCTGGGCTCTAAAAACAGCATCATTGGCAATTTCCCATGCTTGCTCACTCTGACTTATAACGATTCCCATCTCTTCTTTGTTAGGACTTTGATGATAATGATCTAAACGTATTGCTAGTTCTTCTAATGATTTTTTAACATTATTAATATCCGTCACTAAATCTGGATGATTAATATCTCTGCTAAAAGGACTATTCATGTATGAATCAATTAAATCATCTATTATTTTTCTATCGCCAGTATTACCCTCATATGCTAGTTCTAACTTGACTACCCTTTGTATTTGACCTCTTATTTTACCTATTTCATTAATCATCTTTGCATCGTCTTTTATTCGTCTAAATAATCCACCATATATAATTACCTGGACAACTATCAAAACTGTTAAAATGTTTCCTGCAATAAAGAATCCAGTTGTTTTGTTTTTCATATTGCTTCCCCTTAATAAGTATCTTACCCACGAAGCTTTCTCCTAATTATACAGTAAAGCACTGTGCAAGGCTAGGTTTTAGATTCTATTTCATTCTCTTTCTTCGGAGGTAAAACTTAAGATTTTCATAATAAAAAAATAATTATTTAAATATAATAAAACTCCCAAAGATGATGCCCTTGAGAGTTTTATTATATTACCTACTACTATTGATCCTATTTTAATTGCTTTAATGAGTCTATATCATTCCCATTTAATCGCCAAATTGAATAGTTATAATAGCCTTTTCCCTTAACAACCTCTACCCACGAACGTAATGTCTCACCATCTGCAAACCAGACTTGATGATTTACACCCTCTCCATCTCTATATGAAAAAGTTACACATTTGCTAGTTTTATCACGTGTAGGTGTTACCTTATAAAGACTTATTATTTCCTTTGCCTGGAGCTCTGTTAAAGGGGTAACGTTTTCTCCTTTTCCCCAATCAAAACCACCTGTTGCAAAAGCAAAAGATTTTCTACCCGGAAGACCCTTCATCTTGTCGACTAGTTCAAGAATAAATGCCGGATTTGCTTTAGGGCCGGGCTCAGTTCCTGAACCATAAAGATTATAGCACATCATGATATAATTGGGTCCCCTAGGAAAACCTAAGTCATAAGTAGGCAAAGATGGTTCTAATACAATACGCATCTTAAGATTCTCTTTTTCTAATTTCTCATATAACTTTCTATAGTAATCGACCGATAACCTCCAAAGTTGTTCATCCTTCTTCATTCCTTCATAGTCAATCTCAATCCCATCATATCCGCCTTCTACAGCTAACATAACAATTTTGTTCATATGACTTTCTAGATTTTTCTCATCATTAAATAACTGATATAACATATTTGTATCTTTTAAGGATGATGTGCCATCTCTGTTAATTTTATCATTAACGATGGATAAATAATGCACATACTCCTTATCTTTAAATTCTTTTTTAACCCGATTAAAGTTATCTGTCACTTCTTCTGGAACAAAGAGATTATGATTACTGTCGAAGTAGGCAGCAAAATAGCAAATCTCATTGATGCTATCTTCTAAAGAAGCAATTTCTTGCTCCATCTTTTCATTATCCCAATATACATTCCATACAGATAAGTTCTCCTTCTTATCTGTAGAGTAGTTGCTTTTGCTTTTTTCTTTAGCTGCTGTACAGGAGATTAAACATATAGCAGAGATTACTATAACAACTAATAACATATATTGTTTTTTCATTTTTTCATCCCCTTATTTAATGTAAGATATCTCAAGTAACCTAAAAGTTTTTAATAAACCAACCAATAATATTATTCCATTGTAACTTTAAGGTCGCTTTAACCTTTTCAAAGTCTTTTAATCTATTATCATATAAAATCGTTTCCTTTTGCTCTTCTGTTAAAGATGGCTTTGCAATCACCAGATCTTCAAATACACCATCATAAACGTCATCCGTTAAATTTCTTTGACTGTACCCATAGCCACTAAAAGCTGATTCTAAATAAATAGCTCCCTTATCTGTTTGATTAATCTCCAGCTTATTTGTTACCAGTTTTTCATCTAAGGATATAGTGATTTTATTATCTTGCACATAAATATCTAACAAGCGATCTCCTCTTTTAGATAAACTAATAGGAGGAATATATTCTGTGCCTCCCTCTTCAATAGAAACAACCTGTGTGTTCCTCTTTTCCTTGAGTAATTCATTTATTACTTTTGCCTCGTTTATATCACTCGCATATTTTAGCCTAGTTTCTAATGCCCTAATTTCTGCAGCCAAACTATTTTCATCTTTTGATTCTAATTGAATTTCATCGTGCTGATTTAAGTCTAACACTAAGAGTTCTTGCTCTGAAGCCTCTGCCCTTTTATCGTAGAGATATAAGAAGTTATTTTTTATTTCTACACGAATATAACTTTCTAATGCTTCATCAGCTCTCAAATAAAGTGCTTGGGAACCAGCTTGATTACCTTTTAATCTTACGGAAAGGCGAAGATCATTATACGCTTCACTTTGTTTTAATTTCATTAGGCCCCGTTTTCCTGGTAGGGAAGTTAAAGCTATTGTTTCATCAATAAACTCTGACTCTCCTTCTAGAGTATCCCAATCTTTTTTCCTTTTTAAATCACCTGATACAAATGCCAAATCAGTCTTTGTATCATCCCATATTCTCATGAGTAAATGATTGGTTTGCCAAGAGGCTTGTGGCTGTATCCTTGTTAAATCATAAATAGATGAATTATTAATATTTAAACTATTACCCTCTCGGTTAAAGTTCATCTTGAAAAGTTCATTCACCCACTTCTCATTTTCGTAACTTACCTTATCGTTGGTTCCAAATTGACCACTATTGGAATGCATCAATATATACATATCTGGAATCTTATTAATCTTGTTTGTATATATTTCTCTTATTTTCTTATAATCATATGCAATACGATCTTCCATTTCCTGTAAACTCTCCGTAGGAACACCTATTTCATTACGAATATAATCCATTAGATAATGATTGTAATTCCGATCTAAATAAGGTGACATCATTTTAAATTCGTAGGTATCTAAGGTATTTAAAAATCGCTCATAGCGGTTAAATACATTGATATACACTAACCTATATCCATTCGTTCCCAACTCCCAAAAAGTGCTTTTCTCCAGTTCTTTTAAGTCTTTAGGACTTAAAAATTTAGGATCTGTTTTTTCTAAATTTTGAGCGTAGGTTAATATATTTCCTTTAAAATTATGTGTTTCTAAGATGTTCTGAGCAAAAATAGCTGTATCTCTTCTACCATCTTCAAGTATAAGAAAGAGGGACTTTTCTGGAAGTGCCTTCCCTTCCTTATAATAATCCATAATATCCTTTTGAGTAATCGTAACATATCCTGACTCTTTTAGGGCTTTTAAATGTTCATCAAAGCGATTAGTACTAATGAGTGTTTCACTCTCTGAGCGATCTATCCCAAAGTACGATAAAGCGATAAATCCCTTTTCAGTCTGATTTCTTTCTTTATCTTGAACAGACACATATGTATTAAAAGAGAAAAACGCTTTAATACCTATAAATAGAATTACTATTAAAATAATACCTTGCATTATGCCACGTATTATTTTAATAGTATCCTTTTTCTGCGGTGAAAATGGTTTATTCTTCTTCATATGTGATCCCTTCCCCTTCCACTTTAGCATCATGCTGTTTCTGCCAAAAATGTCGTTTATTTTTCTTCTTTTCTGCCTCTTTAAGGTCTTCAGGAGTCATCCTTGTTCCCCATGTTGATTTCCAAAACGTTACCCAAGCAATAGGCATTTGCCATAACAAAACAGCTTCATAATAGAGTACAAAAACCATTCCAAAAATCCAGGTTGTACTTTTTCTAAAAATCATCTGGGTAAAGCTCATTAAAAGTGACATCATTAGTATTCCCACTAAAAAGGTAGTTGGGAAAATCCTATGAACAATAGGAACATAAATCAAATTGTATAAAACGATTATTGGAGCAAAAATAGGAACCATAAGACCCATATAGAAAAACAAGGAGGTAAAGGGTTCCTTTTTCCATATAAATCCTCCTGCAATAATGGATTCTCTTAACCACGAACGTTTCCAACGCATTTGTTGCTTCAGAAAAACATTGTATGTGTTGGGAACGATGGTAGCGCATGTCGCTGTATCTTGATACCCCGTCCTATGGTTTTTCAATACAAAGTTTGTTAGACTTCGATCATCTCCAAATGTCGCTCTTTGTCCTAAGAATTTTTGGTTTAGCCATTCATCCATATTTTCTAAAACAATCTCTTTTCGGTAACAAGCTAATGGCCCCGAAAGACAGGTTACGGCATCAAAATAAGCTTCTGCTGCTTTCATAATACGAAATGCAATATAATATCTAACAGACTGCATCTTTGTCAAAACATTTGTATACGTGTTGGCCACATCCGTTCTTCCTGATACCCCTCCCATTTTTGGATCTTGGAAAGGTTGCACAAGATTTCTAATGGCAAAAGGATCAAGAAAACTATCTGAATCGACAAATACAACGAGTTCATGTTTTGCCATTTTTGTTGCCCTTGCTAAAGCATCTCTTTTTCCTGCATTTTGTTCTTGGACCACATACTGAAGTCTTTCCTTGGTGTTATACCGTTCAGTTTCCTTGTAAATCTTATCTAAAGTCTCTTTAATCTTTTCAACTGACCCATCATTCGAGCAATCATCTACTATAATAACTTCTAATTTATCAATGGGATAATCTTGATTCATACAACTTTTAATAGTTCTACCAATCCATTCTTCTTCATTAAAACAAGGAATAATGATGGTAACACCCGGGGTGAATTTACCGTTAATTTTCATTGGACGATATAACATCCCAAAAAAGTATCGACTTAATAAAAAGGTTGCTGCAATAATACTATATAAGTATAGAAACTTATTAAATCTAAAATAAATAACACTCCCGGCCCTCATTAAAATAATAAAACACGTTATTGAAAATAATAATAAACTAGATATACTTAGCATATAACGGTCTTTTCTTTTGGCAGAGTACTGGGAAAGTGTTTCTTCAAATTCAAAGCCACAAATAGTATTGTCCCCTAAAACCTCTTTTACTCTCACTAATTTGGCTAGCATATTAACTTTCATTTCGTAGCCTTCTGGCATACTACCAGGGGTAATTTCAAATTTCAGTTTTATTTTCTTTGCCCCGTTCATCATATCTAGGTTTTTCTCATTTTTAACTTCTAATAATATCCCTGTTGTTGAAATATCAATACCTTTACATGAAAACTTCATCTTTTTTCTATTATCTAAATAGCACGTTACATCTACTTGTAAGTTTGCCTCATACCTAATTCCAGATTTAATTTCTTCAATAATAAGCTCCATCTCTTCAGGTGAACCCTCAAGGATCTTTTTACCACGCCTATCTAGATTGGTACGAACTTCTTCTTTGTCTGGAATGTTTGGAAGGATACGCCTATCATCAAGGGGGGCTAAAAGAATATCTTTAACTTCTGCTCTCCATTTTCTTTTTGTCTTCATTTTATCAAGCCAATCCATTATTGTCCCCCCCCTACAGTTATAGGTTCATTATGATAGTCGTTCTTTAGATAATCACTTAACTTTGCAAAACGATACCCTCGCTCCATATAATAAGGAATAACGGCGTCTAAGGCTTCTGCTGTATAGGCACTTTCGTCAGACATATGCATCACGACAACACTGCCATTTTCAATCATTCGTCTATCTTCAAATGGTGTGCTTTCATTTACTTCTTGAGAAGAGTCATTGGTGTTCAGTCCATTTTTTAATCTATTAATCAGTTGTGCCGCACTGGTTGCATCGTAATCGTGGGTACTAAAATCGCCATTAACAATGTACTTATAACCCATGTCAAAGACAGTTTCTAAACCTGTTTTGCTAACTGCTAAAGTAGGCGGTCTAAAGAAAGGCTTCACTGCTCCCGTATCACCAATATACCTTAACATTTCTTGTTGTGCTATTAAAACATCATATTGAAGCATTTGTTTCTCAGCTTCACCACTAATATTAATCTTGAGATGTTTAAACGTGTGATTTCCAATATCGTGCCCATCTAAAGCAACGGCTCTTAGTAAGTTAGGATTAATAAAGTCACTCTCATAGCTAAGATTATCGCTTCCTACTCTAATAAAAAAGGTTGCCTTTGCGTTATATTTTTTTAATGTGTTAAGAAGTGGCGTAATACTTGCATCTGATCCCCAGTCATCAAATGTTAAAAAGATTACTTTGTCATTATTAACTTTTATTTTCCCCTCTTTATTAATCTGTGCAATCTCTCTTTCACTAAACTCAACTAGCTGTGAACTAGAAACTATATCCGGATTGCCAATATAGTTTCGGACTATCAGGTTCTCTAATTGTTCCTCAGGGTACCCATATGCTTTCTGTATGCTGTCTGTTCCTACAATATCTGCTTTTGATTTAGGACTATAGCGTAAATTACTCATTTCTAAACTTGCAAGGTCACCGATGTTGTAAGTAGAATTCTTAATATACTTCACTGCTATTTGTCTAACCACTTCTTCAATAACACCCTTTTCGGTTAAATAGTCTAATCTAAAATGAACAATATCCCCTCTGGACAAAGCAATTATATTGGAGAAATAACCATTTATAATATCTTCTGCATACAAGTCTTTATACTTTGCTTGGATAGGATTTTTGTTATACGTAATAACCTCTTTATATCCCAGCGCAGAAGCTACTTCCAAAACATGCCCACCTGTATCAGCATACAAAGGCATATATATGTTGTGACGTTCCTTTGAATAGTCTTCTCCTAAAAATGCTTTCAAATAACGCTCCCCCATGTCTATTTCATAAGACAAACTATCAAAGTCCAACATCCTTGGGCTACTGGTAATCATGCCATACCCACCATTAGCAACCTGCTGCCCCCTATCAATAATTTGTTGAATATTTTCTGGATACGCCAAGATTTCTTTTCCAGTTATAAAAAAGGTTGCTTTAGCATCTAATTCCTCTAACACATCTAAAACATTCTCTACTACATCCTTATTTCCCACACCCCTAAAGGTATAGGCAACTGTCGGATCCGTTGTACTGAAGTTACTGATTATTTTAGCCTGGTTTCCTTTGTTTTGTATTCTCTTTTCTTGGTAATTAGCCGGCTTTTTATCAACTTTTAAGCCCTTATCTACATTTAAGTCTTTATCTACCTTTAAATCTAGCTCATTTTTTATTTGTGATGGGCTTGGTACTATTTTACTAGTCTGATGCTTCGGCTTAGTTATGACTGGTTTAAAAATCTGATGTCTTTTGTTTTCATCAGCCGCCCCACCAACAACCATAGCTGGCGCTTTATCCACACTCTCATCTTTGGCTAAAACAACCCCCTCATAAGATAGAAGCTGATCCACAAGCACTATTTTATAATCTTCTCCCTGTAAGGCTGTAAGTAAAAATTCTACAACCTCTATCAACTTCTTATTTGGGTTAACCGGTTCCTCAGGATTTAGATTAAGTGTAGGTTCTGGATCTATAGCTGGTTTTTCTTCTTTATTTCTAACAGGTTTTTCATATTCTGAATCATTTAAAACCCGATCTGTCTTGATTGAAATAATAGAACCCTCTTTTAGACTCTTTACATAGTCTACCGCCATACTTTGTGTCGGAAGGCTTTGATAACTTAGAAAATAGCTACTGTGTACTGCCGTTTCTAAACCTGAAGCATAAGAAGACTTTAACAGTTTCTTTGTGTAGTTTTTTATGTCAGCCTTTAACATGGTAGGTTCTTCTCCTGTAATGTCACGCAGAATTACATTTGTTTGGCAAAAGTCCTCTAGCAACTGTTGACTTGAAAGTTTTGTTATGTCTCTATCAGCCTGTAATGTATAATTACCAATAGGTTGCCCTGCCTTCGAAATTACCTTTACCGTCTCAGAATCTTCTGCGCTCTTAATTCCTGGTAAGAAAAACATAGCTTTTACCTTATGATGGTCAAGAAGCTTTAATAATTCCTCAGTAGTCCCTTGATCAACTATTCCGTCAAAAGTAAGGGCCACTATTTTTTCTTCAGTCTTTACTTTTTCAATAATAGCTGAAGCCTGATTACCTTCTTTTAGCTTATTATTTGCTTTTTCTATTGCCAATGTAGCATCATACATTCCGTTAAGATGCTCTAATGATACAGCCGCAGTGGCAGGCTTTTTAGTTCCAGATATATATTTAAAAGTACCAATCATAGCCAACCCCACCACCGTAGCAACTATAACTAAAAGGACCTTTTTATTTATTCCATTCATTATCTAACCCCCCGTTCTTATTTTAAAGTCTCCAATAAGCATATCCTTCTTGTTCCATATCTTTTTTATTATAAATACCTTTTATATCAATTATAACCTTTTCGTTACGAGGCCCTTTTACAAACTTTTCCTGTAATAAAGGTAGGGGCAGATCCTTAAATTGGTCATGACCTACAGCAAAGACTAAACAATCCATATCACACAATGTATCGAATTCCCTAATATCTCTTCCGTAAATACTTTTTATTTCTTCCTGATCCCCAACCGGATCTATAATAACTGGATCAATACCATATTCCCTTAAAAAGGTTACTATATCCTCTACTTTAGAGTTTCTTATATCCCCACAGTTTTCCTTAAATGTAACGCCTAATATTGCCACCTTGGCTTGTTTAACAACCTTATTTGCCAAGACCAGTTGTTTTATAATTGCTTCTCCAACAAACTTGGCCATTCCATCATTGATTTTTCTTCCTGATAAAATAATCTGTGAATGATATCCTAACTTTTCTGCTTGATAGATAAAATAGTAAGGATCAACACCAATACAATGTCCCCCTACTAATCCAGGATAAAATCCTAGAGCATTCCACTTAGTATTCATGGCTTCAATAACTTCTGTCGTATCTATTTCCATACGATCAAAAACCATGGCCAGCTCATTCATAAACGCTATATTAATATCTCGTTGGCTATTTTCTACCACTTTTGCTGCCTCAGCAACCTTAATGCTACTGGCTTTATGGACGCCTGCTGTAATAATTGTCTCATAAATACTAGCAACAATATCTAGTGTCTCCTGATCTATTCCCGAAACAATCTTAGTAATACTTGCTAACGTATGAACCTTGTCTCCTGGATTAATACGCTCTGGTGAGTAGCCTACTTTAAAATCTACGCCACATTTTAATCCTGAAGATTCTTCTAAAATAGGGATACAAATCTCTTCTGTTACTCCAGGATAAACTGTGGATTCATAAATAACAATAGACCCTTTCGTTAAATTGTGTCCCACAATCTGACTGGCACCAATAATAGGCTGTAAGTCCGGTGTCTTGTCTGTGTTAACCGGCGTCGGTACCGCAATGATTAAAACTTTGGCTTCTTTTAACCGTTCTTCTTCACTTGTAAAATCAACCGTTGTCTTAGAAATTTCTTCTATCCCCACCTCATCTGTGGGGTCTAAACCATTCTTATAGTCTTGAATCTTTTGTTTATTAACATCAAACCCTATAACCTGTAGCTTTTTTGCAAACGCAACTGCTAAGGGCATCCCCACATATCCTAATCCTATAACCGCTACCTTCTCATTGTTTTGTATCATTTTCTTAATGAAATCCATTATAACATCTCCCCCTTTATGACGGCAGTGTAACGTGTTACTCCGCTTCTTTTATTTAAATTTCATATACCAAGAATTCCAATACCTTGGTGGTATATTTGCTCATATATTAATCTTTTAATTATACAACAAACTCTTTCTTATGACCATCCATATTATATGATAATAGTTATTATTTGTACTTATGTTTTAAATTCTTACTTTTTATATAAAATCTCAATCTTGAATCTATTTAAGCTTCCTTTACTTACCCTTTATTATTTTGTATAATATAGTAATCAAATTTAGAGGTGCAAATTATGAATAACTATGAGCAATCAAAAACCGAGGAAACTCTTTATTTAAATAATACACTAGCTTTTATAGAAACTGAGCTAGCTAAAGATATGTATGACATTAAAGATAGGCGCAACAACCTAATTGCCTCTCGCAAGGAAATGTGGGAAAACGGCCCAAAGTCTGCTGATGATTTTGATAGGATCCCAGAACTTAATCATTATCTTGCTGAAGTAACTTATCAAACTCAAAACTACGAACGTGTATCTGAGAGAATTAAAAAATATACGACAATGCTTAATACGCCTTATTTTGGGCGCTTTGACTTTAAGGAAGATAGCTATAGTGATATAGAAAAATTTTATATAGGACTGCACAATTTAATGGATATGGAAGATATGTCTATCTTAGTCTATGATTGGCGTTCTCCCATTGCTAGTATGTACTATCAGTGCGAAATAGGCCGTGGTTCCTACACTTCCCCTTCTGGAATATTGTCAGGAGACTTATCTTTAAAAAGACAATATAGCATTGAAAATGGCGTATTAAAATATTTTTTTGATAGCAGTATTCAAATTAAAGACGATATCTTACAACAGGTCTTGAGTAAAAATACGTCTCCTAAAATGAGGCATATTGTTGAAACTATACAAAAGGAGCAGGACTTGATTATAAGAGACACGAATAGCCAGTTACTCATTGTCCAAGGCGTTGCTGGTAGTGGGAAAACGTCTATTGCCTTGCACCGGATTGCTTTTTTACTATATGAGGGTATGGATTCCAAACTATTTTCTAACAATATTATGATTATATCTCCTAACTCAGTTTTTAATCAGTATATTTCTAGCGTTTTACCCTCGCTTGGGGAAAAAAATGTAGAGCAAACCACATTGGATGATATCACAAGTGATCTTTTAGGAACCCACTTTACCATTGAAAAACGAGGTCAGATGCTCGAATCATTAGTCAGGCTTCATAAACATCAAGATTTAAGTCTTAAAACGCAACGCATAGAGTTTAAAGGCTCACTTTTATTCAAGCACATTATAGATCGATTTATACAATACTATATACGACGCTTGCTTGCTTTTGAAGATATTTACTATAATGGTCAAATTATTAAAACAAGGCATCAACTAAAAAATCAATTATTAAGTGATAAGACAAGCTTGCCAATTGCTCGTAAACTTAATCGAATAGAAAATATCCTTATTCGAAATATGGATGATTTAAAAAATCACCGACTAGGGAAAATTCAAAAAGTAGTTGAGGAAAATGGAACCCATGCTTTTGATTTAGAAACCTATAGTCATACGCTTGCTTATAAGGAAATTAAGGTAAGAAAAAAACAAATTAGATCTTTTTCAAAAATAGATTGTTTTAATCTTTATAAACTTCTTTTTCAAGATAGCGCACTTTTCCTTCGCTTAGGAAAAAGCCTAGAGCTTCCTAGTAATATAAATGATATTATAACGGAAACCCAAAAGGAACTTAGATTGGGATATATAAGCTATGAAGATTGTGCTGGCCTTTTATATCTTAAGTTAAAACTTGAAGGGTGTGATCATTTCTCTAGTATTCGGCACTTAGTGATTGATGAGGCACAAGATTATTATCCCCTTCAATATGAAATCTTTAAGCTTATATTTGGGCATGCTAGTTTTACCGTATTGGGTGACTTTAACCAAACCCTGGAAAAACAAGGTCTAGAGTCTATCTATACAGATATCTCATCAATTCTTAATAAAAAGAAATCTATAAAACTTTCTTTAAACAAAGGTTATCGGTCGTCATATGAAATAAGTTTGTTTTCGCATAAAGTGATTGGTCATCAGAATAAAGACTTTTCATCTTTTATTAGGCATGGCGCGCAGCCTACTGTCTTTCAAGCAAAAAGCTTAAACAACTTGTATAAGCGCATGGCTAAAGATATTGAAAACTATCATAAGCAAGGCTATGAATCTATAGCTGTTATCTGTAAAACTGACCACGAATCCATAGCCTTACAAAAAAACTTAGAAAAATATATTAAGAGTCCTGCAAGGCCCTTAGTTGTTCCTGCTTATATGGCAAAAGGGTTAGAATTTGATGCGGTTTTAGTTTATAGTGTTTCAAAAAACAATTATTCTAGTGAACTTGATAAAAAACTGCTCTATATTGCTTGTACGAGAGCACTTCATGAGCTCTCATTATATTATGTTGGAACAAAAAGCACCTATTTAAATTTTAATATCTAGTTATTACAAGTCTATTTTTACAATATCCTGCTAATACTAATGGTATCTCAATGAAAGTAGGTGCTATATGCAACAAGTGTTGTCATCTAAGGAACTTTATACGCACTTAAATGATTTTCGCAAAACATTGCAAGGGTTTGATTACTCCCATATTGGAAATATTAGATTTTTAAATTTAGAATCTGTGTATGCTTATATGGAAAATGTAGAAAATAACCCTTTTCAAAGACAGTATATGCAATTACAGGAAATACTAGATATACTCCAGCCTTATTTGCCTTTCTTATCCTCAGACCGGGCAAAGGATTTTTTAATCCATATTTCGACTGTTAAAGAAGATGAAGAGGTGGAACGTTTAAAACTAATCTATTCTCAAAAACTTAGAATGGACTTTATTAACACCGCTCGCAAAATAACCTCTGATGAAGATTGGGACTCAATTATAAATATTTGTGAGCAGATTAGATCAAGAAAAGAAGAATCTTATTTGCACTAATAGCATTTTTAATATACAATTAGGTTAATTATATATTATTTTTTTAGGAGGTATTTTGGTGGTACAGTCAACGAATGATTTAACCGTAAACAAACTAGTTGTATTATATCTGCTAGCAAAAGTCAAAATGCCTCTATCACTTTCACAAATTACTCAAATAATTTTAGAAAGAGCGTACACCGACTATTTCTCGTTACAGCAATACTTAGCTGAGATGGTTGATGCGGGATTTGTGGTTCAGGAAAGAGAGTCTCATATATCATGGTTTTCTATTACTGATAAAGGACACCAAACACTAGGTTTTTTTGAATCTAGAATTTCAACAGGTACTAGGGAAGAGTTAGACTCATTTATTGAAAATAATTGGCGTACACTTCGAAACGAATTAGAGGTTACTGCTGAGTACTCGACGCAAAAAGATACGGAATACATTGTTCACTGCCAAGTTAATGAAAATGATTCTGTACTCATAGAGCTTAAGGTCAATGTTGCTTCTAAAAAGCAGGCAAATGAACTTTGCAAAAACTGGCGCACCAACGCCACTACCTTATACGGTGAAATTTTAGGATTGCTAGCAAAACAATAACCCTTATTACATTAGTTAATGTAATAAGGGTTATTGTTTTGTGTAATCGGGGTGACAGGACTCGAACCTGCGACTTCTTGGTCCCAAACCAAGCGCTCTAGCCAAACTGAGCTACACCCCGTCATATGGAGCGCGAAACGGGATTCGAACCCGCGACCCTCGCCTTGGCAAGGCGATGCTCTACCACTGAGCCATTCGCGCACATTCGTGTGATCACTAGATTCTCACGACGAATTTAATAATACCATATGGTTATATTGTTGTCAATCTCTTTTCTCAAATTCCTTCATTTCTTCTTCTCGTTTTTCTTTGTCACATGCTTGATCATATTCATCTTTTTCAAATATCATTGCCATCTCTTCTAAAACAGAAGAGATATCTGTATTATTTAAGTCCATAGATTCTAGATCTTCCAGTATGGTGCTATACTTTTCAGGTTCAATCTCTTGAATAGTTTCTTCGTCTAAGAGTGATAAGTCAAGTTTTCCATCTTTCAAGTAAATATCCTTCTCTTTATTTGTAGACATTCTCAAATGCCTCCCAAATTTCTTCCCTACCTTGTTTTGTTTGGGCTGAGAAAGGCATTATGATATCATCACCTCTCATATTTAATCCCTTTTTAATCATTGCAATATGCTTTTGTAATTGACTTCTTTTTACTTTATCAGCCTTTGTGGCAACCACAATAACCTTTTCATGATAATGATGGATCCACTCATACATCATGATGTCATTCTCACCTGGCTCATGTCTTATGTCTACCAAAAGAACAACTTGAACAATAGGTTCTCTCTTTATTAAATAGTCTTCAATTAGTTTGCCCCATTGGTCTCTTCTCGTTTTGGCTACTTTAGCGTAACCATAACCTGGTAAGTCTACAAATAAAACTTCTTCTTCTACATTATAAAAGTTTATTGTTTGGGTTTTTCCAGGTTGTCCACTCGTTCTTGCAAGCGCCTTTCTACTGATTAAAACATTTAAAAGCGATGATTTGCCGACATTCGATTTTCCTGCAAAGGCTATTTCAGGTAGTCCATTATCTGGGAATTGAGATGCATTTCCTGCTGTTATTTCTAAGCGTACTTCATTAACAATCATATTTTTCCTCCAACCTTATTTAAGCAAAAATATGCTCTAACACTGTGGTCATATCTTTTGCGTATATTATCCTAATGCCTTCTGTTACATTCTCCTCTAACTCTGTAACATCCTTTTCGTTTTCATAAGGGACTATAACCATAACTATTCCCGCTCTTTTTGCTGCAAGAAGCTTTTCCCTTAGGCCTCCGATAGGAAGCACCCTGCCTCTTAGGGTTATTTCTCCTGTCATTGCAACATCATTACGAATAGGTTTTTTTAGTAAATCTGAAATCATAGCGGATGCCATTGTAATACCTGCTGACGGACCATCCTTAGGAACGGCTCCTTCCGGAATATGAATATGAATATCTGTATTTTTATAAAAATCAGGATCTACACCAAGTTCTAATGCCTGAGAACGGATATAACTCATAGCAGCTTTCGCTGATTCCTTCATAACATCACCAAGTTGGCCTGTGAGCTGTAATTTGCCTGTCCCTTGCATTGTATTCACTTCTACTGACAATGTCTCACCACCAACTGATGTCCAAGCTAAACCTCGCACAACACCTATCTGAGGTTCCATACTTTTGCCTTCATAGTGATACCTAGCGATTCCTAATAGTTCTTCTATATTTTTTTTATTGGCTGTAAATGTTTTTTTGTTTGATTCTATTAATTTTTTGGCAACTTTGCGGCACATGGCTGCTATAATACGTTCGAGTTTCCTGACACCCGCTTCTTTCGTGTATCCTTGTATAATAACTTCTAACATTTCTTCACTAATCTTTAGCTGACTCTTTTTCATACCATGCTTTTTTAATTGTTTTGGCAGTAGATATTGTTTGGCAATTTCTACTTTTTCAGGCTCCGTATAGCTACTTACCTCAATGATTTCCATACGGTCTAATAAGGGCCTTGGAATATTTGTTATACTGTTGGCAGTTGCAATGAAAAGCACCTTCGATAAATCGACTGGAATTTCTAAGTAGTGATCCCGAAATGCATGATTTTGTTCGCTATCTAAGACTTCCAAAAGTGCTGCTGCAGGATCGCCTCTAAAATCATTACTCATTTTATCGACTTCATCTAATAGCATAAGAGGATTATTCGATTCAGCTTGGGTAAGTGATTGTATAAATCTACCTGGCATAGCCCCTATATATGTTCTACGATGCCCCCTGATTTCCGCCTCATCCCTAACACCCCCCAAAGATAATCTAACGTAGTTACGTCCTGTTGCTTTTGCAATAGAACTACCTATAGATGTTTTACCAACACCTGGTGGTCCAACTAAGCATAAAATAGGGCTGGTTACTTGCGGTGCTAGAACACGTACCGCTAAATATTCTAAAATTCGCTCTTTAATCTTTGTTAAGCCATAATGATCTTGGTTTAAAATATCTTCGGCTTTTTTCATATCATCATTCTCTATCGTAGACTTTTTCCATGGTAACTCCAGTACAGTATCAAGATATGTACGAATAACACCACCCTCAGGCGATGCTGAAGAAACCTTCCATAACCTCTCTAGTTCTTTTTGTAACTTTCTACGAACCTCTGTAGGTGGACTTGCAAAATCAAGACGTTCTCCATAAGATTCTATTTCGCTTCTTATACTATCTTTTTCTCCTAATTCATCTTGAATAATTTTAAGCTGCTCCCTTAAGTAAAATTCCTTTTGATTTTTATCTATATTCTTACGCACTTTATTCGTAATTTCTTTTTGTATAGAAAGTATTTCTACTTCTGCCTGAAGAATTTCCACTGTTTTATATAATCTTTTATCCTGGTCTAAAATCCCTAATACTAATTGCTTCTTTTCTACATCTAGGGGTATGTTGGCAATCATTAAATCTGCCATAGAACCTGGTAATTCCACAGAGAGTATATTATAAATCATTTCTGTTGTTACTTTGGAATTTAACTTAGAGTATTCCTCAAACAGATCGCCTGCTGCTCTAAGTAGGGCACTAGACGTTTTAGATGGTTTTATTTTTGGTTCTACATACACTTCAGCTTGCACTAAAAAATAATCTTTTTCATCTTCGTAAGAAATGACCTTAGCTCTACTTTCACCTTCTACTAAAATCCTAACTGTCGATTCAGATAGTTTTAGCACCTGTTTAATACTAGCAATGGTTCCGAAATCATATAAATCTTCTGGCTCT
This sequence comes from Candidatus Epulonipiscium sp., assembly GCA_012841565.1. The sequence goes on from DUUM01000148.1 coordinate 41,303, forward strand.
GGTTTATCAGTTGTAGCATCTTTTTGTGAAACTAAAAATATTTTTTCATCGCCAATCATAGCTTTTTCGATTGCTTGTATTGAGTTCTTTCTTCCAACGTCAAAATGTATAATCATATTAGGAAATACTGTAATCCCTCTCGTGGCTAACATTGGGATTTGTATTTGTTCATTCTTTTTCATCTTTCACCTCTTAGTATCTTTCTCTCTCGTTTATACAACTTTTTTCTTCTATTCCTTACATTCTACAACATTCTACCTTTTATTAAAAGTATAAGTGCATATTTCTAATAAATATAAGATAAAAAGCTACCTTTTTAGGTAGCCTTTAAGCATTAAGAAGTTCTTGAGCCGTTAGCTGTATGTTTTCAACATCTTTATTAAACACCTGTTGGATAACTTCTTCTATCTGTGAGACTGGTATAATTTCTATACCTATATCACAAAATGTAGATTGTTGATTATCTATAGGTATAATAACCTTTTTAACACCTGCTACTTTAGCTGCCATAATTTTGGCATATACCCCACCTACAGGGTAAACCTTACCAATGATACTAACCTCACCTGTCATGGCTATCTCACCTGAAATAGGCTTACACAAAATGGCAGAATATAGGGCTATAAAAATAGCTATTCCTGCGGAAGGGCCATCTACTGGGTTGCCTCCTGGATAATTAATATGAATGTTATAATCCTTAGAATTAATACCAACTAACCTTTCAATTAGTGTAAGTGCATTATCTATAGAACCCCTTGCTGAGCTTGTACGTTTACTACTTGTACTACTACTACTACGAAATTCTTCTTCTTCTATAATCCCTGTAATAATTAATTTACCTTCTTTAGGCATTACTACTTCTGCTGTTACTTCTATTCGAAGCAGTGATCCCCTACGCATCCCCTGTACTGCGAGCCCATTAACAACACCAACCCTAAGCCCTGGGACGATCTTCATACTAGGCCGCGGGGAATATTGGCCCGTTTCAATAACCCACTCCATATCTTTCCGTGTAATATTTCTCCTATTATCTAAATTAGCAATACTTCCCGCTGTTTGGATCATATTAACGGCATCTCTTCCATTAGCAGCATAATCTGATACTATTTCAATAACACTTTCTTCATATCCAATAACGGCTTTTTTGGCTGCGTTAGTAGCAATTTTCCGTATATCTTCTTGTCCTAAAGAATCAAAAAATATTTCCATACATCTTGAGCGCAGTGCTGGAGTTATGTCTGATGGGTTACAAGTTGTAGCACCTACTAATCTAAAATCTGCCGGTAATCCATTTTCAAAAATATCCCGAATATAATGAGGTATGTTTTTATCTTCTGACGAGTAATAAGAACTTTCTAGAAACACCTTTCTATCTTCTAGAATTTTAAGCAGCTTATTCATTTGTACCGTATGAAGTTCACCTATTTCATCAATAAATAGTATCCCCCCATGGGCCTTCGTAACTGCACCCATCTTAGGCTGCGGAATACCTGCAGCACCATAAGCACCTGCCCCCTGGTAGATAGGGTCATGAACTGAGCCTATCAAAGGATCTGCAACTCCCCTTTCATCAAATCTAAGGGTTGTTGCATCAATTTCTACAAATCTTGCTTGTGCTGCAAAGGGAGATCTACACATCTCCTTTGCAGCATCTAGTGCAACCCTAGCTGCTGCTGTCTTACCAATCCCAGGTTCTCCGTATATAATGACATGTTGAGGATTAGGACCACAAATAGCCGCTTTAAGGGCAAGCAGTCCCCTATCTTGTCCAATAATTTCTTCAAAGGAGGTAGGTCTTGTTGTTTCTGAAAGTGGCATTGTTAAGGATATCTTCCGCATATTATTTAATTTTTGTTGTTCTTTTGTATCATCTATCATAATAGATTTTCTAACTTTCTTTTTACCTTTTAATAATGACATAAAATATATGATCATCACAATACTGCAAAACAAGGGTATCCCTTTAAATAAAATATTACTAATAATCTCCATACTAATCCTCCTTATAATCTCCTCAAATCGCTCTTCTAGAGTATTGCCTTTTTTTCAGATTTTATAAGGGTAAAATAAAATATAACCCCTAACAGATGTTAGAGGTTATATTTTATTTGTAGTATGCTATGCTGTTTCTATATCACGCTTAGCTTTTCTTTTTCTTTTTTTAGGGATTGGCTGTTTATTTTCATTAATAATAATCTCTGGCTTTGCAATTCCTAACACAACATCTTTTGTAATAATAACCTTTTCAACATTAGGCGTTGATGGTATTTCATACATAATATCACGCATTTGAGATTCTATTATAGACCTTAAACCCCTAGCACCTGTTTCCAGTTCGATAGCCATCTTGGCTACTTGTTTAATAGCGTCTTCTTCAAACTCAAGAATGACATCATCCATCTCAAAAAGCCTTGTGTATTGCTTTGCAAGGGCATTTTTAGGAACCGTTAAGATTTCTGATAAGGCATTTTCATCTAAACTCGTTAAGGAAACCACCACTGGTACACGCCCTATAAACTCTGGAATCAAACCATATTTCAAAAGATCTTTTGGTGATAATTCTTCTAACAACTTACCAATATCTTTGTCTTGTTTACTTTTTATTTCCGCTCCAAAGCCCATTGCTTTTTTACCAATACGGCTTTCAATTATTTCTTCTAGGCCACCAAAGGCTCCAGCACAGATAAATAATATATTAGTCGTATCTACTTGAATGAATTCTTGGTGTGGATGTTTACGTCCACCTTGGGGTGGTACTGATGCTATGGTACCTTCTATCATCTTGAGGAGCGCCTGTTGGACACCTTCTCCACTAACATCTCTCGTTATAGAAGGATTTTCAGATTTACGTGCAATCTTATCTATCTCATCGATATATATAATACCTACTTCAGCTCTTTCTACATCGTAATCCGCTGCTTGTAATAATTTTAATAAGATATTCTCAACGTCTTCTCCTACATACCCTGCTTCGGTTAAAGAAGTTGCGTCCGAAATAGCAAATGGTACATTAAGAACCCTCGCTAAGGTTTGTGCGAGTAAAGTCTTCCCTGAACCCGTTGGCCCTAACATTAAAACATTACTTTTTTGTAATTCTACATCATCATAAGATTCTCCTGAATAGATTCTCTTATAGTGATTGTAAACTGCTACGGATAATGCCTTCTTAGCATCGTGCTGACCTATGACATATTCGTCCAATATATCTTTAATTTCCTTTGGTGTAGGAAGTTCTGACATCTCTGTATAATTTAACATTTCCTCAAATTCATCTTCAATGATTTCAGAGCAAAGTTCAATACACTCATCACAAATATAGACATTAGGACCTGAAACTAGTCTACGCACCTGCTCTTGTCCTTTTCCACAAAATGAACATTTTAATTGTTTTGTTTCATCAAATTTCGAAGCCATGGTAACACCTCTGTTTCCTAAATTTTCTATTTTCTAATTTCAATTACTTGATCAATTATACCATACTCTTTACCTTCAGCTGCACTCATAAAGTAATCTCTCTCTACGTCTTTTTCAATTTTCTTAAGAGGTTGGCCTGTGTTTTCACTTAGCATTTCATTCATGCGTTTTTTAGTCTTTATAATATGTTCTGCATGAATTTGAATATCAGTTGCCTGACCTCTTGCGCCTCCTGAAGGTTGGTGAATCATTATTTCTGCATTCGGTAGTGCAAGACGTTTACCTTTCGTTCCACCAGCTAACAAGAATGCTCCCATACTTGCTGCCATTCCCATACAAATTGTAGATACATCTGGTTTAATATATTGCATTGTATCGTATATTGCCATACCATCTACAATAGAGCCACCTGGACTGTTAATATAAAGACTTATATCCTTATCAGGATCATCGGCTTCTAAAAACAATAGTTGAGCCACTATTAAGTTAGCGGTAACATGATTAACCTCATCACCTAATAAAATAATTCTATCTTTAAGTAATCTTGAATATATATCATAGGATCTCTCCCCACGATTAGTCTGTTCTACTACAACTGGTACTAAAGCCATATTGTACACCCTTTCATAATTACTCTGTTACAATAGCACTATCCACTATTAATTTTACAGATTTTGATATTTTAAGATCGTCTTTCATCATTTCTTTTTCGTTCTCACCGATTGATTTTTTGATATCTTCTGCTTTCATATTAAAGCGCTCTGCCATACTTGTTATTTCTTCTTCTACTTCTTCATCTGTAACCGTCATATCTTCTGCCTTCGCAATTGCTTCTAATACAAGACGTGATTCTAATTGAACTTTAGCATCTTTAGCAAAGTTTTCTTTAAGAGCATCTAATGTTTGTCCAGTGTATTGTAAGTAAGTGTCCATGTTGAGTCCTTGTTGGCCCATTCTGTTCGCAAAATCATTTAAGTTACGCTCTACTTGTTCATCTAGCATTGCCTGAGGCACTTCTAGTTTGGCATTTTCAACAATCTTTTGGATCACTGCATTTTCAATTTCTGAAGTCCTTGCTGTTTGTTTTTGCTCTAACAGTTTTGCCTTAATATCTTCTTTGTATTCATCTAAAGTTTCAAAATCTGAAACATCTGCCGCAAAATCATCATTCAGTTGTGGTAATTCCTTAATGTTAATGGCTTTAATAGCTACCTTAAACAATGCTGGTTTACCTGCTAATTCTTCTGCTTGGTAGTCTGCAGGGAATTCAACATTTACTTCTACATCTTCCCCAATATTCTTGCCAATTAATTGATCTTCAAAGTTACCAATAAAAGAACCCGATCCTATTATAAGTTCATGATCCTCAGCTTGACCACCTGGGAAAGCCTCACCATCTATAAATCCTTCAAAATCAATTGTAACTTTGTCTTGCGGCTCAACAGCTCGATCTGTAATAGTAATTTCACGCGCATTTTTTTCTTGCTCTACTGTAATCTGCCCAAGAATTTCTTCTTCAGTCACTTCTGCTGCCGCTACCTTTACTTCTACCGCTTTATAATCACCTAGCGTAATCTCTGGTTTAACTGTTACAGTTACTTCAAATACGAAAGGTTTACCTTTTTCTACAGATATAATATTAAAATTATTGTTAAAGTCAACTCTTGCAGCTATATCAATGTTATTTTCTTTAATAACGCCATCAATAACTTCTGGCACAACAAAGTTAATTGCATCATCATAAAAAATCTCTGGTCCGTATGTTTTTTCGATTAAAGCACGTGGTGCTTTACCTTTTCTAAATCCTTGCATAGCCACTTGACCCTTCATTTTATGATATGCTTTTTTCAATCCTTCCTCAAACTTTTCTGCTGGAACCTCTACTGTTAACTTCACTAAGCTGTTTTCTAGTACTTCTACTTTTGTATTCATTAAATATGTCCTCCTTGAGTGTTTAGTATATATTCGTTATTTACAATTTATAAGTTTGTTTAATAATAACACATTTTCGCATTTAATAATTATATCATGTTTTTCAAATGAAAGCTAATAAATAGTTCTATCTTTATAATACTTTTAATATTTCTACCAACTATTGCATATGCTTTTTAGATTTCTCTTTGATATAATCATATGATAGTGGCATTATAATGCCACACTTACTGAAAGGACGATTATAATGAACGATTTTAACTCCACCGCTTTACCTTGCATATCCTTTGCTAGGATTTATGAAAACAATATCGAATCACGCATTAAGGAAATTGATATTTTCCTAAAGTCTACCCCCAGCCCTTATACCCCCGAGGATATAAGTGACTTATTACATATTGATTTAAATGATCTTATGTCTATTATGGAAAATAAAAATATCACTATCCTTAATATACTCTCCTTTTTTACCATTGTTCAATCATCTACAAGCTATATTTGCCAATTAATTCAAAGAGAGTGGCAATATAACGGCATCCCGTACTATACTCCCGAGATAATTGCTTATATTTACGATTTAAATCTCGATAAAGTACGCCTTGCCTTTGAGCAATCCGGATTATCCCATATAGATCCAAATAATATAAAAGAGCTTTTCAACTACATATATATACCTGTTATGAATTTCTAGTCACTGGGTAGTTGATGGCTTGGAAGTCACGGGGTCAATACGCCCCCATGACTCATATCTCGACCAATTCAACCCATTCAATAACCATTTTTTAGATTATTTACACATTTGTTTTGCAAGTTTGTCAATATATGTATATTATAATGCAAATTGTCAAACAATTCAACACTTATTTATAACTTATTCAACCACTTACTTCACCACTCTAAATCAGGGACTGTCCCTATTTTTTCCTGCGGCTCATTCGCAATGGTTGACTGACAATACCCCGCAGGGCATCCTTTGGCTTACTAGCCAAGAGATGCCCTGCGGGGTATTGTCAGTCAACCTAATGCGGCAATAGCCTCATCTAATTATTCACTAATAATTTATCGTAATTCTTCCGCTCTATGACATGCCACAAAGTGTTCTTCTTCTAATTCTCTCCACTCAGGCTCTTCATCTTTACACCGATCTATTGCATAAGGGCATCTATCTACAAACCGACATCCTTTTGGAGGATTTATTGGACTTGGTACGTCCCCTTCTAGTTTAATTATCTTTTTGTTTCTTTGCGCCTCTGGATCCGGAATTGGAATCGCAGATAAAAGGGCTTTAGTATAAGGATGAAGTGGATTATCATATAGTTCATTACTAGATGCAATTTCCATCATTTTTCCTAAGTACATAACCCCAACACGGTCAGAAATATAGCGAACCATAGATAGGTCATGAGCTATAAACAAATATGTTAGTCCCAATTTATCTTGTAGTTCTTTAAGTAAGTTAACAACTTGCGCTTGTATGGATACGTCTAAGGCTGATATCGGCTCATCACAGATAATAAATTCTGGACTAAGTGCTAAGGCTCTAGCAATTCCAATTCTTTGACGTTGTCCACCAGAGAATTCGTGTGGAAATCTCATGGCATGCTCATTCCCAAGACCTACAAGTTCTAGTAGTTCTACCACCTTATTATGACGCTCTTGCCTATTTTGGTATATACCATGAATATCTAAAGGCTCAGCGACAATATCCTCTACGTTCATTTTTGGGTTCAAACAAGCATAAGGATCTTGAAAAATCATTTGAAAGTTTTTTCTTATATTTTGCATTTCTTTCTTAGATAAGGTGTAAACGTTTTCATCTTTGAAAAGGAGTTTTCCGTCTGTAGGCTCATAGAGTCGCATAATCGTTCTTCCTGCAGTGGATTTACCGCAACCCGATTCCCCTACAAGGCCAAAAGTTTCACCTGGATAGATATCAAAACTAATACCATCTACAGCTTTTAACATCCCGTCTCCTACATCAAAGTGTTTCTTTATGTTTTGTACTGATATTAATGGCTTTCGGCTCATACTACGCCTCCTTTCCTTTAGTTGTTGATTGTGCCATTGGATGGTTTAGCCAACAACGACTCTCGTGGGTTTCACTATGTGTCGTAGCGTCTGGCATATGACCCTGACAAATTTTAAGAGATTCCGTACATCTGTCAAAAAACGCACATCCTATTGGTGGTGCATATAAATCCGGCGGTGTTCCTTCGATAGATTGCAAAGGTTCATCTTTTGTCATATTAGGTCTCGGAACAGATTCTAGTAATCTTCTTGTATAAGGATGTTTAGGATTATTAAAAATTTCATCTGTCGTACCCGTTTCTATAATTTGTCCAGCATACATAACAACTACCCGATCACTTGTATCTGCAACGACGCCAAGGTCGTGAGTAATCAATATGATAGACATCTCTTTCTTTTGCTGTAGCTCTTTCATAAGATCTAAAATTTGGGCCTGAACTGTAACGTCTAAGGCCGTTGTTGGCTCATCTGCAATCAGTAGTTCTGGATCAGATACCATTGCTAAGGCTACCATTACCCTTTGTCTCATTCCACCTGAGAATTCATGTGGGTATTGCTTAATTCTTTTTTCTGGTTGAGGCACTGATACAAGTTCTAACATTTCGATTGCTTTTTTCCTTGCCTCTGCCTGACTCATTTTTTGATTTTTTCGAAGACCTTCAATAATTTGAGTTCCAACACGCATGGTAGGATTCAATGATGTCATTGGGTCTTGGAATACCATAGCTATTTGCTTTCCTCTGATTTGTCGCATTTCTTTATCTGTTTTTGCTAAAAGGTTTTCACCTTTGAAGAGAATTTCTCCACCTTTATAATAAGCTGGTGGTACTTGTAATAGTTGCATAACGGCGTTGGCTGTTACACTCTTACCACAACCTGATTCACCGACAACTGCTACCGTTTCCTTTTTACCAACATTAAAACTAACACCTCTAACAGCTTCCACCTCTCCAAAAAATGTTTGAAATGAAATCTTCAGGTCTTTAATTTCTAATATATTTTCCACTTTCCCACCTCCTACTTTCGTAATCTTGGATCCAAAGCATCTCTTAGCCCATCACCTAGTACGTTAAATGCAAACATTGTTAAAGATATAAATACTGCCGGAATTAAAAGTTGATAAGCATTGCCTACTGCGAGTCCCGCGAGTCCATCACTAGCCATTGTTCCCCAACTAGATTTTGGCGCCTCAATCCCGAGTCCAATAAAACTTAAGGTAGCTTCTGCAAATATAGCACTTGGAACTAATAAAGTAACGTTAACTAAAATAGGTCCCATTGCATTAGGAATAATATGCTTCCTAAGAATCCACCACTTGGATGCGCCAAGAGAATTGGCTGCAGTAACATATTCGTTTTCTTTGAGTTGTAGCACCTGTCCACGAACGAGAATAGCCATAGGAACCCAACCTGTAAGCCCAAGGGCCAGTATCATTACAACAAGGCTATCTGCCTCTGTAAATACAACCATCATCATAATAACAATTAGCATATACGGAATACTATAAATAACCTCTGCAACACGCATCATTCTAGAGTCTAATTTAGAACTTCCCATTCCCGCAATTCCGCCGTATAGAACTCCAGCACAAAAGTCAATGAATGCTGCCGCAACACCAATTAATAGTGAGTATCTTGCGCCATACCAAATTCTTGTAAACATATCTCTACCAAGGTCATCTGTTCCAAACCAATGTCCACCACCTGGTTTCTGATTTGTATTTAGTAAGTTTTGTTCATAATACTTAAAACCACTAATCCTAGTTCCTATTACAGCCATCACTATAAGTGCACCTATAACAATAAATCCGAACATTGCTAGTTTGTTCTGTTTTAACCTTCTCCATACATCCGCCCAATATTTAATACTAGGACGATGAATCTGTTCTGAGTCTTTATCTGCTTTCTCTGATGGTAAAAATAAACCTGGTGAATATTCTTCCTTCATCATCATCCCTCCTTCATAAGTTTAATACGTGGATCTATCAAGACATAAGCTATATCTACAATTAAAAGCATAGCAATTAATACCATTGCATAAAACACTGTTGTTCCCATAATAATTGGATAATCCCTATTGGTAATCGAGGATACGAAGTACATTCCAAGTCCTGGTATTCCAAACAGCTTTTCTACTACGAAACTTCCTACTACAAGATTTGTCGTAATGGTTCCAAGTACCGATACGATTGGTAAGATTGCATTCCTAATGGCATGCTTAACAATAACAGTTCCTCTCGCTAGGCCTTTAGACGTAGCTGTTTTAATATAATCTTGATTAAGGACCTCCAACATACTAGAGCGCATTAATCTAGCTGTAAACGCTAGTGGTGACATAGCGAGGGCAATTGTAGGTAGGATTGTATGTTTGAAACTTGTCCAACCCGCAACTGGCAATAATCCACCACTTTTAGCCGCTACATATTGTATTAGAACTGTCCCAAGCACAAAGCTGGGGACTGAAATTCCTAAGATAGCCACCACCATACTCAGATAGTCGGGCCACTTATTCTGATTCAAGGATGCCACAACCCCCAATACTGGTCCAAAACATAATGCTACAATCAAAGCCTGTAACCCTAAATATGCTGACACTGGGAAACCACTACCGATCATTTGGTTTACTGTTTGAGTTCTACTTTTCATAGATTCTCCAAAATCTCCACGGGCCATTTTACTTAAGTAAATTATATATTGTTCATGATAAGGTTTATTGAGACCATATTTTTCTTTTAAGTTTTCATACACAGCTGGAGGCATTTTGCTCTCGCTTCTTATAGGATCTCCTGGAACAGCATTCATCAGTACAAATGTAATCGTTATAATTGCCCAAAGCGTAATAACTGCCATTCCTAAACGTCTTAATATATATTTAAACATTTTTCCCCTCCTTCTATATTGTTTATCTTGTTTTATATTTGTATTTACAACACAAAGAAAATCGGCGCGTCATCAGCGCGTCGATTTTCTTTGTCTCTACCCTAAATTTTGTTTGCAACTTTATATTACTTATTCATGTCTGAATAAATAAATGATGGGTCACGGTTAACAATTTTGTATACACCTGTTAAATGCGTTTTTTGTGTATATGGTTTTGTGTAATAGTAAATAGGCATTACTGATGCATTATTCATAAATAATGCTTCCGCTTCACGCATTGCATCAAATCTCACTGTTTGATCTGCTGTACCTTTTGCAACACTTACTAATTCATCATATTCTTTCATGTTGAATTTAGAATCATTGTATGGTCCGTCTGATACAAATAAGTCTATAAATGTCATAGGATCTACATAGTCACCAACCCAACCTGCACGTGAAACTTGGTAATCTCCAGCTTTTTCACGGTCTAGTTTAACTTGGAACTCAACGTTTTCAAGTTGAACTTCGATGCCTAAGTTATTTCTCCACATTTCTTGGACTACTTGAGCAACCTTTTTATGACCTTCTTGCGTGTTATAAAGAATAGCTGGTTTAATGTCAGCTACTGTCATGCCTTCTTCAGCAAGACCTTCAGCTAATAATACTTTAGCTGCTTCAACGTCTTCTTTGAAATAGTCGCCTTGTGCTTCACGGAAGTCTTTACCCGTTTCGTCTGGAATACCTGGAGGTACAATAGCGAAAGCTGGGGTTTGTCCACCTTGAGCTACTTTATCTGTAATCGTCTCACGATCAATTGCCATCGAAAGAGCTTGCCTTACTTTAGGATTATTAAATGGTTTAATTTTTGTATTAAAGTTATAGTAGTAAACCGCTAATTCTTCACCAATAACAAGTTCTGGATCAGCTTTAGCTTTTAAGTCAGCTACTACAGTTTGTGGTAATGGGTATAAGAAGTCAAACTCGTTTGCTTGGTATTTTTGCCATGCTGTATTCTCATCTTCAAGAATTGCAAAGTCAATACCATCTAACTTAACTTCTGATGCATTATAATAATTATCATTTTTCATGATTAAAATATTTGCTTTGTGGTTCCACTGTGTTAATTTAAATGCTCCGTTAGACACGAATGTCGCTGGCTCATTTGCCCATTCCGGGTTAGCTTCTACTACGGCTTTGTTAACTGGGAAGAATGTATAGAAAGCTGTTAATTCAACAAAGTAAGGTGCTGGTTGCTCAAGCACTACTTCAAGTGTTAAATCATCTAAAGCTTTTACACCAACATCATCAATTGATGCTGTTCCTGTATTATACGCTTCACCATTTTTTAAATAGTATAGTTGATATGCATATGTTGAACCTAGGTTTGCATCAAGTACACGTTTCCATGAAAATTCAAAGTCATTAGCTGTTACTGGGTCTCCATTTGACCATTTAATATCATCACGCATATTAAAAGTGTATGTTACACCATCATCTGCTAATGTGTAGTCTTTTGCCATTCCGCCTACTAGGTTACCATCTTTGTCTTTTTTCATAAGACCTTCAAAGGTATGATCAATAACCCATGACTCATGTGTCCCTTGTGCAAGGGCTGGATCTAATGAACCTGGCTCACTTGTATTGTTTGTACGTAAAATCTTATCTCCTGTGCTTGTTGAACCACCATCAGTGCTCTCCGTCGTTGTACCGCCTGTACTTGGTTTTTCTGGACTACCTCCAGCAAAGCACGCTGTTGTAAGTAATGCTACTGTTAATGCTAGACTCGCAACAGTAATTAATTTTTTATTCATGTTTTTCCCCCTCTTGACAACTTTTTGATTTGGAATGTTAAGCGTTGTCTAAATGTGTATAAACGTATCTAAAATTATTTATCAGAAGTATACCATTAATAAACAACAAATTCAAGTGATTTTTTAAACTGCAATTAATAAACAATTGGCAATCTAAGGCCAATAGACCCAATACTTATAGGCCACTTACAATGTCATCTATTTTTTTTCCTATGATTTCCTATTTTTACCTTGCTTTTAATCTCTTCCCATCATATCCTTATGGTATAAAGATAAAAGGAGGTATGACATGGAAATTGAGCGTAAGTTTTTAGTTAATTCATTACCTGAGCTTGAGAAGTATAAAGGAAAACTGGTTAAGCAAGGATATATTTCAACAGATCCTGTTATTAGGATTCGCAAAATGTCCGATTTATATACATTAACCGTAAAATCTAAAGGTCACCTTATTAGGAGAGAATTTGAGCTAGATCTTACATTAGAACAATTTGATGATTTATGGAAAAAGGTTCATAACGTATATGTTTCAAAAACGAGATACTTCATTCCTTTAGACCCTACTCATGTTGCAGAACTAGATATTTATTACGAAAACCTGGAAGGACTTGTAACCGTAGAAGTAGAGTTTGATTCTATGAAGGATGCCGAGAGCTTTATAGCTCCTGACTGGTTTGGCGAGGACGTCACCCATGATAGCAGATATAAAAATAATCACCTTGCTATCTATGGACTACCTAAATAATATGTCTATATAAAACATATAAAACCTCCTAGTTCACCAGGAGGTTTTATTATAGCCAAATTTAGGGTAGTTACATTTCTATAATCATTATAAAAAAGGTGCCTGACACATCCTCTCCAGGACACACAACTCTGGTTGCAAAAGTCCCAGAAAGGATGTGTCAGGCACGGTATCATTGGTAAGGAAAGCAGAACTTTCCTATCATATAAAAAACGGTCAGCAAATGATTTGCTGACCGTTTTATCTACTGGGTAGAAAGGATTCGAACCTTTGCATACAGAAGTCAAAGTCCTGTGCCTTACCGCTTGGCGACTACCCAATATTAAAAGGTGAAAGAGGGGATTCGAACCCCCGGCCCCCAGAGCCACAATCTGGTGCTCTAACCAACTGAGCTACTCCCACCATATAACAAACGTGCCAACAGGGATTCGAACCCCGGACCTACGCCTTAGAAGGGCGTTGCTCTATCCAGTTAAGCTATTGGCACATAGC
>DUUM01000149.1 GCA_012841565.1 Candidatus Epulonipiscium sp.
CGGCATGGATAAACGCTGAAGGCATCTAAGCGTGAAGCCATCTTCAAGATAAGATTTCCCATTCGAAAGAAGTAAGGTCCCTTATAGACTATGAGGTAGATAGGTTGGAGGTGTAAGTGCAGCAATGCATGTAGCTGACCAATACTAATAGACCGAGGGTTTGATCTCTAAAATTGAGAGAATAAACTTAAGTAAAAAAACTGATTGTGTTTAGTTTTGAAAGTGTGAAAACACTAAAAGGTTCAATCACCTAGCGGTGATTGAACTAATATGTAATTTTCAAATCCTTGCGAGCAAGTTTGAAAATTACATATTAGAGTTGACAACAACCAAAATTTTTGATAAAATTTGGGTTGTTGTATAATACTTTTAATATTTATCGATCACCTTTCGGTGATTTCATAAATATATAATTTTCAAACCCTTGCGAGTAAGTTTGAAAATAACATATTTATAATCCTCGATAGCTCAGCGGTAGAGCATCCGGCTGTTAACCGGAGGGTCGTAGGTTCAAGCCCTACTCGAGGAGCCAATAAGGCCCGTTGGTCAAGCGGTTAAGACACCGCCCTTTCACGGCGGCTTCATGGGTTCGATTCCCATACGGGTCATGAACAACAATATTTTTGGTGACGATGCGCTTATGGGTAACACCCGTTCCCATTTCGAACACGTAGGTTAAGACGTAAGCGGCCGATGGTACTTGTCTGGTAACGGACCGGGAGAGTAGGTGGTTGCCAAATTACGGCGCCATAGCCAAGTGGTAAGGCAGGGGTCTGCAACACCCTTACCCCCAGTTCAAATCTGGGTGGTGCCTTTAATGAACACAAGGGTTTCAGCGATTCTAGCAAAACTTGAAAACAGTGATTGTGGGAATTTCGTGGGAATTCGTATAAAAAATAACCTCCCTATTCATAGTAGAGAGGTTATAAATTTAGTATTATTTGGTTTGGTCTATGGCTCTTTCGAAAGATTGAGCGGTAGACTTTTTTATTTCTTCCGTTATATAAATATAAATTATATACTGAAAAATAGTTCTAGACAACAATAAGATGCCCAAGGGCATCTTATTGTTGTCTAGAACTATTTTTTAACTCTTTTTAGAAGAACGAGAATGATAGTAATCAATAGTATGACTATTATCAATGGTAAGTAAAACTGTATTGTTTGTTTAAATGCTTCTAGGCTCATGAATTAATTCTAGCCGCAGGATACATTGTTGGAAGTGCATTCAAAAGATCCTGTAAAATATGCTCCACATTTTCCAGCAGCTGTAAGTTGAATTGCTGTAAACCAACCGCTACCCGACTTACCCTCGAGTTCTTGTTTATCAATTTCATAGCTTAATTCATTGATTGCATTAAGACTTTCTGTTCTGTTTTTCATTTAGTATACCCCCCTTAATTATATTTTATAATCACTGATCAGTTTGATTATAAAAGTAATTATACTAGGATAATACATAGACTAAAAGAGTAAATCACGCAAACATACAGTTACTTGTGAATGTCAATGAATTACACGGATGTTCCCCTATTTAAGACGCAGGATATAAAAGTTAATCGATTAATAAGTACTGTAACCATAGTTACGTTTTTATTTTCATAGGATTTGCGTGCTTCAGGATGTGCCGAGCCTTAGACCTCCTTGTAAGATATGTACTTAAATATTACAAAATTTTCATTGGTAACTATTTCAATAAGCAAGTGGACTCAACGGGTATACTTATATAATAGCATTTACAAGTTATTGGTATTATATCTTTTATGAGTGTTTCTTAGATGCCTAACTAAGTATAACTTACTTATAGTTTTATTTTATTCTATCATTTAGAAGAGCTATGATCACTCCAATTATACACCTAAGACATCAGGAACTACGTTTTAAGCAAAATATCTTGCGAAAGGGAAAAGTGTATGGTAAAATAGGACTATTCAAAATAAACAGAAAGTATACGATATGAAAAATCCGACAAGACAATTACTAATCATGGTATGTTCTTTAGTTGCGAATATATAAATGACACGGGAGATAATTATATGAATGTTTTATTGATTATAAATGATGAGATAGCCTGTTATGGCTTGAAAGCGTATTTAGAGAAAAAGGAAGATAACATAATAATTAATACATGTAGAAGTATGGATGAGTTGAAAAGGTTACTTTCTATAAAAAGCTATGATTTATTTGTTATCAGTATAAATTTAAAAGAATTTAGTATTAGCCACAAAAAACAGATACATTCAGGATTTTATATAGCTCACTATATCAAGGGAGTAGGTTGTGACAATAGAATATTAATGACATGTTACTACAATAGGCGTATTTATGAAGTGAAAGCGGATGATTTGTGTATAGAGGGGTTAGTCAATGAAAGTATATCAACAGATGAATTTTATTATACTATGAGATATGTTGTAAGGGGTAAGCGTTGTATAAATAAGGTTATAATCGATGACAGGGGAGGTTATAGGCTAGAGGGAAAAAAAGAAATATTGTTAGAATTACTCTCTAATAGAGAGATAGAAGTATTATCTGAAATTCTGAAGGGAAAGAGTATTAAGGAAACAGCAAATATATTATTTGTATCTGAGAGGACGGTTTCTAATCACTTAAATCATATATATTTTAAACTTGAGGTGAAAAGTAGGCAAGAGGCAATTTATAAAGCAATTCAACTTGGATACTTTCCCTATGTGTTAGACTAGTTGTCGTATAGAATAAATAAATTATAATAAAATTACCAGAAATAACCTAAGCAATCTGGTAGTATGTCAAGAGATAAGTTTTAAGTAAAAGAGACTAAAGGAAAAGAACTGATTAAAAAAGACAAACCTGAACAAAGCCTATATTTTCTGCTTAAAAAACAGGCTTAAAGTTGGACCTATTCTATTGATTCTCCCCAACTTTATCGTTGGAGTAGATTTGATTTTTAGTCAGCAAACCAAAAATCAGGCGTACCAATTTACGAGATGTAAGTGCGAGGGATCTTTTGTGACTATGCTTGGTTACTTCACCAAACTTTTTATAATAGTACTCTTTGTATTCTGGGACATGATTTTTAACACTATTGGTAGCTTCAATTAAATAATATCTAAGATATTTATTACCAGTCTTGGTCATCCTGGTTTCCTCAGAATTAAAATTGCCAGACTGTTTAACGCGCCAAGTAAGGCCAGCATACTTGGCTAGAGCGTCATGAGAATTAAAGGAAGTGATGGTTCCTATCTCAGATAAGATGCCACTAGCAAGTACTGGTCCAATACCTGGGATTGAAGTAAGGGACTGAAATTCCGTCGTATTTAGGCCTTTGATCGTTTTTTCGATAGCCTTATCAATTACCTTAACCTCGTTTTCTAAAGCTTTAATAACGTTAAAAGATGATGCTATGGACACATTTAAAGGCTCATAAAGGACCTTATCTAATCGATAAGAATCTCTTGCTGCTTTTTGTAAAAGCGTCGCTGTTTTCAGTGGATCTGAAAAACGATTCTTTCCCTTCTCGCTGACAAATGCAACTAATTCTTCAATAGGAGAATAAGTGATGTCATCCAGAGAGAGAAAGTCTGTTAAAACAGCGGCAGACGTTGCACCATAGGTGTTAGAGAATGGTCTTTCTTGTTTATCTCCTACAGCTAATTCGCTAAATTTAAGATAAATATTAGAGACCATGTAAGTTTTTTCTCTTGTTACACACTCGATCAGGTGAAGTCTGTGACGGGTAAGCCGCTGAAGGGCTAAGAACTGGGCGCCACGCCATGGCTGAGACGTAATACGGCCACATCTAGCGAAGTCAGCTATGATATAGGCGTCAAGAGGATCTGTTTTATCCATGTCTACAAAAGATTTTCGGTAGTTCGCGACAGTTTTAGGATTTAGACAATAAACAAGTGGTTCATAAGCTAATAAAAGTTCATTAGAAGCTAAAAAGTTTGCAATGTGAGTACTATAGATAGAAGTAGATTCTAGTGCAATAACAACATATTTTAGGATATTAGAATCCAAACAACTCAGGATGTGATCTAAGATAGATTCAGCACCAGGTTGATTATTCAAAGCCTTTATTGTGAGAAGTTTATTGCCACTAAAATCAAGTGCACATAGTACGTTGTCTTTAGAACTTACATCAATACCAACAAACAAAGTGTTTAGGATTTTGTTCTTCATATATATCACCGCCTTTCAGTTGAGATGGAGAATAGTTAGTAAAAGAGATATCCTAATCTTAGCCGTTAACAGCAACCTCGCATTATTAGCATTCATCTTTTAAAACTACCTTGCTGTTGGTCTAATCAAAGAGATGCGGCACCTGAAGTAAGCAGAATATGACAACTAAGTCAGGAAGCATGCTTTTTGGGCAATAACCAAAAGGTTTTGCAGGGGGACATAGAATTATCCTTCGCTAACTATTCTTAAGTTAATTATAGCATTAGGATATCTCAATTAGAAATTGTAATTAAATATTTCAAGTGAAATATTTAATATAAAAATAATAATATGTCTAGAAGACTTAATAAAAAGTACTTCTAAACATATTATACGAGGTTTTGCAGGGGGACATAGAATTATCCTTCGCTAACTATTCTTAAGTTAATTATAGCATTA
>DUUM01000150.1 GCA_012841565.1 Candidatus Epulonipiscium sp.
AAGAAACAGCCCAGTTTACTAGAATTACAGGTGCTGGCCTGAAAGAAAGTCATCCTCATGATATTCATATTACAAAAGAAGCACCAAACTATAGCGTTGAATACTAAGATAAACCACAGGAGGCCTACTCATTAATGAAATATGAATTAGTATTAATAATCAATTTAGGCGGAGAAAACAATCAAATGCTTGCACGTCAGGTGCGGGATAACCATGTATACTGCGAAGTTGCACCATATGGAATTACACCAAAAGAGATTAAAAAGATTGGTCCAAAAGGGATTATCTTTTCAACTGGAAATATAGAAGCATCAAAACGTGAGTATGAAACATTGATTCAGGAAATTAAGGACTTGGCTATTCCGGTAACTTACACAGAAGGTATTAAAACAGAAGAAGATAATAAAGTGCTATGTAGTTTCTTATTTGATACATGTAAGTGTCAAAAAGGATGGAAGATGCAAGACTTTGCAAACAACTCAATTAAGCAGCTGAAAGAAAAACTAAAAGGTAAAAAGGTTTTATGTGCCCTATCCGGAGGAGTAGATTCTTCCGTAGCAGCAGTTTTAATTCATCGGGCTATTGGGAAAGATTTAACCTGTATTTTTGTAGACCATGGTCTTTTGCGTAAAAATGAAGGCGATGAAGTAGAAAAAATATTCGGGGAAGAATTTGATATGAACCTCATTAGAGTGAATGCTCAGGAGCAGTTTTTATCAAAACTAGCAGGGGTATCTGATCCTGAAACAAAACGAATGATTATTGGGGAAGAATTCATTCGGGTATTTGAATCAGAAGCCAAGAAAATTGGTAAAGTAGATTTTCTAGTTCAAGGAACTATTTATGCAGATGTTATTGAAAGTGGTACCAAGGAAGAATTAGCAGTTAAATCTCATCATAATGTAGGCGGACTACCAGACCATGTGGATTTTAAAGAAATCATAGAACCGTTAAGAATGTTATTTAAAGATGAAGTCCGGGATGTAGGACGAGCCATTGGAATCCCTGAGTTTTTAGTTGCAAGGCAACCCTTTCCAGGGCCAGGCCTAGCAATTCGGGTAATTGGGGATATTACAGAGGAAAAATTAAAGATCCTGCGAGAAGCAGATCATATCTATAGAGAAGAAGTGGCCAATGCAGGCCTTGATAAAGAAATCTGGCAATATTTTGCTGTACTTACAGACCTTAAGACAGTAGGGGTTACAGATAATAAACGAACATATAGTTACACCCTAGCCCTCAGGGGCGTAACCTCTGTAGACGGCATGAGTGCAGACTGGGCAAGAATTCCCCATGAAGTGCTAGCTAAGATGTCCCGGCGGATAACAACTGAGGTACAAGGGATTAACCGGGTTGTATACGACATAACAAGTAAACCCCCAGCTACCATAGAGTGGGAATAGTATAAAAAACTCCTAAGAGGCTGATAAACACTAGCTTCTTAGGGGTATTTTTGCCTTCGTGGCTCTATTCCGACGCTAGAAATGATGTCGCTGGGGTTTGAGGAATATCTCTCTC
>DUUM01000151.1 GCA_012841565.1 Candidatus Epulonipiscium sp.
ACTGGCTATTCACACAAGGTAAAAGAAGAGGTCTGTTTTTTGGTGTATTATCAAGAGCCTATTATAGAGTTATGTTGACCGTTGATAGCTCTAAAAATGATCCTTATGAACTAACTAGATTTGTTATTGAAAAACCTGAAAGATTTAGAAACCTTTCATGGAGAACTTTTTCAAGTCAAAAGCATATTGTTATGGGAACTTTAAAAGCTGAAAAGAGAATATTTGAAGAGTTTGGTGAAATAGAAAAATCTAAATATTTTACTGAAATTGCAAAAGATGTATCAAAGTATGGAAGTGTAAATTTAATTGACATTATGGATGAAAATGATATTTATGAATATGTCTATAAACAATACAGAGAGATGGTAGAGTATGATTTACAATCTAAAAAGCAAGTATCAGTTAGTTTCTGAATTAGGAGAGTTTAAATATTGTTTGTATTAAATAACTAATAATATAAGAAAATAAGTCAATACTAAGATTTAATTTAGTACTGTTTTACCCCTATTATAACTAATACTCAATAGTACTAAAACAGTACTAAAAACTTCTAAACACCAAATAAACACAGATAAATCAAATAATACAAAGACTAAAACTATTGAAAAATACACATCAAGAATAAAAATATTCTTATAATCATTGAGTGGGAGTAGTATTTTAGGCAAAAATATAGACCACAAACCCTGTGTTCATGCGAGTTTGTGGTCTTTTATATTGTTATTATTGGGGTGTAAAGATGCAAGATGTGCTTCGTAAATATATATATCATCAAGAAAAAAACGTCTTGTTCAATCATCTTGACACAATCAAAAACAAGAGCTTTTTGTTTTTCGTACCATTCTTCCAGCAAGCCGTCTATGCCCATAATTGACAGACTAATCCATTTTGACGAAGGATTTCTTCATAACCTTGGAACCAATCTATATCACCAATTGCCTTTGCTTTGTATGTATATTCTCCAGACTCATAAAACTCTGGTCCTCTATATGGAAGATCTATAGTAGAAAGACATAAGGCTTCCTTTAGAGAGTCTCCACTAAATCTTTCATCTAAAGTTCTTCCAAAATAATTCATAGAATAGACAGGGATGTCATTTTCCCAGATTGCTTCCTCTCCTGAAAGTTTCTCTCCTCCAAGCCATGTATCATAGTAAAGATAAGCTCCTTTTTTATATTGATAGTCAATGGCAATATGAAATAATTCACTTAGTAATCACTTAATGTAATTCCATTAGAACCTAGAGGAATCTTATGGTCAAGTCCAACAAACTTACCACCTTTTTGCCATAAAGCTTTTTTAACAAATCCATATTTATCTTCATCCCAAGTGGTGAAATCATCAAGTACTAAACCACCAGTATCACCAGAGTTAGCATTAAAACACCAGAAGGTATGGTGGAGCTTGTTTTTAATTATAAAAGTGCGAAGGAATGTCATCCACTTTAAATTAGTGGATTGCATAAATCCACCCCATTCCCCTATTAGAATAGGGGCTATATTATCCTCATGGATGTACATCCAATTATCTTTCCAACAGTCTTTATAAAGGCTATCCATAGTAAAATTTTTCTCAAACCAAGGTTGAGCGAAGACAGCAGGTCCATAATCGTGAGGAGAGTAAAGCAATTTATTTTGATGTTTTCCCAAATCAACAGGGAAATCCTTAACACCTCGGAGATTTCCACCCCACCAGGTATTGTAGTAATCGCCTTCATTTTTTGATGCGAAGTTTTTATTCTTTTTAATATTTTTAGGATAAATCTGTATACCTTCTACTATGACCAGCGTATTGGGATTTTTTGAAAGTGCTGCTGAGGCAGCTTTTTCTGCAACATACTTCCAGTTATTTGAATACTTAGAATCATTCCATATGGCACGACTACTATCTCCTGCAGCACCGTGGGGTTCATTCTTTAAATCATAATTCATATTCCAGCTGTCATTAATAGATGCTTGACTAGCCATAGGAACTGTTACTTTCCAATCATTAATTACAGTTTTACTATTATTTGTGATTGTTCCATCAATTTGTATAATAT
>DUUM01000152.1 GCA_012841565.1 Candidatus Epulonipiscium sp.
ACATAAACATAATAAATAATATTGGTAATGTCTTTTTTATGTCCCTATTCACAAGCAAATATACTATTCCATATGTAAATCCGCTAAGTGCTGTCAATAATCCTACTGAAATACTACCTTTGGTAAAAATATGAGCTAATCCCCATGTTAATGCCAATATAATTCCGCCATAAGGGAAATTTTTTTTCTTAAACCATAACTCAAATGCTTTTTGTCCATAAACTAATATTAATGTATATAGAACTGTTTCAAATACATAATAAATGTACTGAAAAATAAACTTTAGTAATCCATTAGCTCGAAACTCTTTTACCACTTTAAAACCGTTCCAATCCCAATAGGAAACAACTAGCGAAATAACAATACATAATATTATGCATATCCACTGCCACATTTTCATTTTTCCTTCTGTTAAAAATATATTATATCCATATCTACGTTTAGAAACTTCTAAAATTACATAGGTTACAATTCCCCATGTTATACAGGTGATAATCCAATGAGTAATATGCTGACCAATATTCCAATTATCTATTTGTTGACCGTAAATTATAGGTTCTAATAAATACGCATAGATTGCTTCTATTCCCAAACCAGCAAATGCACATAATGCTAAACATAAATAATTTATACCTTTTACATCTTTAATTTTTTCTTCCATTAATTTTTCCTTCTGAATAATATAAAATACATAAGAAATGGTTGCATACTTCGTACCTTCATTATTAACTAACAAAGCGATAGCTTTGTTTGCAGTATTATCTCCGTTAACTCCTCCCAATCACCATCATAACTAAACCCTTTCATATTTGCCATAGCAGCTAAACCATGCACCATTGACCACATAGCTATCAAATTATTACGGTGACTACTTTTAGGAATATTATAAACCTCCATGCAAACAGTTGCTATCTCTTTAAAGATACAAAATGCCTTATAATCTCCAGTAAAATCATTTTCTGTTAATTCGATACTATAATCTTCATTATCATATATAAATGAAAAATAGTGCGGATTCTTGGCAAAAAAATTCACATATGCCTTTCCCATTGCAATCGCAGTTTCTCTTTGATTCTCACATTCAGAACCTTCTAATAATGCATTCGAAAATCGCTCTGTAACGTAATGTTTCATAGAATCCAGAAGCTCTTCTTTATTAGCATAATGATTATAACATGCAGTTGGAGTTACCTTTACTCGTTTTGCTAATTTACGCAGCGAAAAATTTGCTATTCCTTCTTCATTAATTAGTGCTAATCCTTCCTCTATTAATTCTGTTTGTAAATTACCATGATGATATGGTTTTTCATTCAATTTAATTCACCTACTTACTTTAATTCTTGTATACTAATCTAACATTCATTTCTTTTTTTGTAATACCATTCTTCTTTGCATTTGCATCCCAAAAAGTACGATGTGCCATAAATTTAAATGCAAAGGATGGAAAATTAGGATTAACATAAATATCTTCTCTACTTACTTTATTTTTTATGTTTTCTGCTAAAAGATCCATTGCTTTTCCTAAACTTGTTAGAGGACCTCTTCCAAGTGGCATACCACCCTTTATCATACCTCCATTCATTTCTCCCGTTCCAATACCAATTCCTTGCCCCCATGTAATATTTGCTCTAGCACAAAAGTTTTTAACCATAGCTAAAGCATATTTATTTTGGTTGCCTTCATAAAAGCCATTATTAGCTATTACATAAACAGTTGTATCATTATGCTCTTTCTCTTTGTACGCCTTTTCAAGAAGAATCATTTGTTCTAGTAAATGTGCTGGAATACCATCTACATACAACGGGAATGCAACAATAAGTATATCACTTTTTATTATCTGACTAACTTCTTCTTCATTAAACAAGGATTTATTAATAGAATATCTTTTGATCGTATTCTCTTTGCTTAATCTTTCTTCGATTACTGATAGATTTACCTCCGAATTACTATCTTTAACTTTCGGACTACCATTTAGT
>DUUM01000153.1 GCA_012841565.1 Candidatus Epulonipiscium sp.
AAAATCTCCATCTTTTCTTCAAATGGTATACCATCATCTTCCTCTTCTTCGATTCCTACATATCTGCCTGGTGTTAACACAAAGTCATGTTTTTCCATTTCCTCCAAAGTAGATGCTGCACAATAACCTTCTACTTCTTCTAGCTTCCCATTTACAAAGTCCTTATAAGTATCAGCTATCTTTGTTATTTCCTCTTCTTTTAAATCCCTATGAGCTCTTGTTACCATTTCACCCATATTTCTAGCATCTATAAAGAGGGTCTTACCCTTTTGCTTCTTATTCTTATTTAAGATCCAAAGTGATACTGGTATTCCTGTTGAGAAAAACAACTGAGTAGGCATAGCGATAATGCACTCTACTAGATCATCTTTAATAATGTTCTCTCTTATTACTCCCTCACTACCAGTCTGGCTTGAAAGCGAACCATTGGCTAAAACCATCCCTATTTTCCCTTTAGGTGACAAATGATAGATCATATGTTGGAGCCATGCAAAGTTGGCATTTCCATTAGGTGGCGTTCCGTACTGCCAACGTTTATCTTCTTCTAATTTATCTCCGCCCCAATCCGACATGTTAAAGGGTGGATTAGCCATGACAAAATCTGCCCTTAGAGTTGGGTGCTGATCATTAAAGAATGTATCCGCATAAGTTTCTCCAAGATCTGCTTCCATCCCTCTAATAGCTAGGTTCATCTGAGCTAGCTTCCAAGTTGTCGGATTAGCTTCTTGACCATATACAGAGATGTCTCTTATATTTCCATGATGGTTTTTGATAAAGTTAACTGACTGAACAAACATCCCCCCAGCGCCACATGCTGGATCGTAGACTCTACCATTATAAGGTTCTAATATCTCTACTAAAGTCTTAACGATGCTTGATGGCGTATAGAACTCACCTGCCCGTCTTCCCTCCTGCTCAGCAAACATAGCTAGGCAATACTCATAGGTTCTACCAATGATATCTTTATTACTTTCTGGATCAACTAGAGGCATATTTGTAAATAAGTCTACAACCTCACCTAATCTTCTCTTATCTAGCTCTGGTCTAGCGAAGTTCTTTGGAAGGATCCCTCTAAGCCTCATGTTTTCCTTTTCTATTTCTACCATAGCACTATCAATGATTTGCCCTATTTCCTGATCGTTAGAGTGCTTAGCAATATAATCCCACCTTGCTTTTTCTGGTACAAAAAATATGTTTTCTGCTAGATATTCATCTCTCTCTTCTTCAAATCCTGCCCCTTCTGCTACTAATTCGTTAAACTTAGCCTCGAAGCTATCTGATATGTATTTTAGGAATATAAGCCCTAATACCACATGCTTATACTCTGATGCATCCATGTTTCCTCTTAATTTGTCCGCTGCCTTCCATATGTCCTTCTCAAATCCTAAATTACCTGAATTTATTGGCATAAAAATCCCCCTCATTATATATAAATCTTTGACTATACTATACCATATCACAGAATAATTAGATATTCTCTGATATGCTTTCTACAAAAAAATAAGAGCAATAGCAAGATTAATGCCATTACTCTTTATCTTAGTCTTATCTGTTTATTTTTGTCAAAATCCAAAACTCCTACACCTCTTATTTCATAAGACTTACAGCCGAATGCTCCGTTACTTATGGTACGGTTCACCGTACATACTGCATCTAATCTCTTTAAAAAACAAGCTCATCTATCAGAGCAAAGCAATTTTTTACACTTTCGTAAAAGTTACCTTGTCTGGTTATAGATAAGGCTTGATATGGTTTTATTTCTGAACTCTTTTATTTTGTTTCGATTAGTTCTACAAATCTTTTAAGAACCGCACTAACCTCAGCTCTTGTGGCTGTACCTTGTGGGTCGAATGTATTATCTTCTCTTCCTGAAATCAGTCCTGCCATTTGCATCTCTTTAACTGATGCTTTAGCATAGCTACTGATTATAGCATCATCTTCAAAATTGTTTTCCATCTCCTCGCCTGCAAATTCAAATCCTGTAGCCCTTGCGTAGTTTGCTATGATAACAGCTAACTGCTCCCTGCTAATGGCCTGATTTGCTCCAAACTCAGTGACTGATAGACCATTTACAATACCATTTTCTCTTGCCCATTCAATGGCTGGCATATAGTAAGCGTCTGATTTCACATCATTAAAGCTACTAGTTGCATAGCTACTTAAATCCACATTAGCAAGTCTACCTAAAACTGTCACTAGCATTCCTCTTGTCATAGACACATTAGGTGAGAATATCCCTTCAGCTGTTCCACCAAAAAGACCTCTGGCTGTAACAAATTCCATGTCTTTCTTTGCCCAGTGATTTTGGATATCTGTAAAGACCATTGCTGGTATATTAGATTCTACGACTTCTGACTCTTCATCTTCTTTATAGCCTAGTGCAAATTTTGAGAAGTGATCCGTATCAAAAGATAATGTTCTAGTTTCTTGATTATAAACAGAGTTTGGCATTTCATAAATCTCGTCTTCATTATCAATGTAGTAAACAACCAAATTCTCTGCTTTTTCGTTAGCTACTAAAGTATATGGAATGGCAATAGAAACTTTACCTTTTCCAAAATCAGTGACTTGTTTCCCATCTGTTCCTGTAATAGAAAAGTCAAATACAGGGCGATTACCAATGACTGCCTTTGCTTCTTCAGAAAGTGTACTGTTATCTACTTTGTTAGCAGATATATTTACATCTCCTTTAATTTCATCTTGAATCGCCTTCAGTGTCTCAAGGTCAAGACTAAATGTACCTACAGCACTGTTAATACTAAGCTCTGTTACTCCAGCCTTAGCTAATGCATCTAGGGTAGCTTTTGGTAGCTCTGCAGAAATGTTGGCTACAGATTTATCATTATCTACTTTAATCTCTACTTTAATACCATTATTCGTTGTACCACTTTTTTCGGATGCTTCTTGCGCTTTTTTAATAGCATTATCAACTGTACTTTGGGATATGGTTACATTTGCTGTATCTTTTGTTACAGTAGATTTTACGTTTACCGTTGTTTGTGTTACCGAATTTGATTGACCTGGTTTTGTAGGCGCTGTCGTTACTGTAATATCGCCATCATCTTCACTAACAGAAGTACTGCCACTTCCACTTGAGCTACTACTTCCAGAACTTGTTCCTCCACTCGGCGGGGTTGCTGGTTCTTCTACCTTTCCAACAACAGCTACACGCCCTGTAGCTGTTTCTACACTCACTCCAGCTACTGTTATGTTAATACTCCCATATTTTGGATTAGCAACTACAGAGCTAACCTTTAAACCCTTAAGTGTAATCGTTCCCCTTTCAGTACTTTTTGTGATTTCTGGGAAGATCACTTGAATTATCTTTTTATTATCAGATTTATCCTCATTCTTAGCATAGTTAATGCTAGTACCTTCAATGC
>DUUM01000154.1 GCA_012841565.1 Candidatus Epulonipiscium sp.
AAAACAAGTATATTCCTCCTAAGAAGAAAAACCACAGATGTTATAGATGCGTTTGGGGTAAAAACACAGGTGGCACATATTTTTGCATGTTACCTAGATGTATGCCCAAGCTAGGCAATTTTGGAAAAGGGGTGATTAAAGATGACCCGGCAAAGGAAAATTCATAAGAAGGGAATTACTCCTTCTTATTACAATTACTTTGATATTTGCAAAATGGAAGGTATTGATCCTAACAAAGCCAAAAATGCTGTGAGTGAGAAAAAGGTTGAGGGAATTAAGTATTTAAAAGAACTGCAACCTATCGAGCACTTATTCGAACAATTCGAGAAGCCTATTAAGAATGGAATGGTTAATTCCTATGGAATACGTAGGAAACATTATGACTATTGGAAACGGACTGGTGAAGTGCCAAAGATAAGTCCCGGTAGGCCACCTAAGTGGAAGGGTAACCCTAATGTCGTTAATATCAATATCCCTTTCCCTAAAGACTTGTATGAGGAATTCAAAGGTGTAGTTGACAATGCCAATGATATGTCCGTAGTCAAAGTTACATATAGGGACATGATTTATGTGGCGGTTCAAGAGTTTATCCAACGAAGGCCACAATTTAGTGATAAAAAAACAAACTAATTCATATGTGGTGATGGAATAGGTAGACATGATACGGAGCAGTACACCTAACGACGGTTGGGTTAATCGGATGACGTGGATATGTGTAGTCGTACACAAGAGGATAGATTCTGATGCTTACGTGTTGGCTTATAGTTCAAGTGGTAGAACGAGGGACGCAATCCCTATGTTGTCGGTTCGAGTCCGACTAAGCTATGTAAGGTGCAAATCTTTACCCACATAATACAAGGTAGGTGATTACAATGTCTAAAAAGAACAACCAAACTGAAAACAGTGACCTATTAGCATTCAATCCACTCATGTCCTCTCCTACTATTTCTGTAGATGATGAAAACAACATGAAGGGTGAGCTTATAGAAGAAGCCCAAAGTCTTGCGGTGCTTAATAAGCAAGTACTTGAAGCTAAACAAAGGGAAACTGAACTCATAGTAGACAATAAAAAGTTAGATGCTGCTAAGAAACTAATAGATGGTATCAATGCTGTTGCCGATAAGGCCTTAAGTGAAGAAACACTGAATAAGGTATTGTGTAAAGACGACTTAACTCCCATGGAATTAAAATTTATGGCGGAAGCTATGGATAAAATGGCTAATACGCTAAAAAGCTTAATGAGATCATCTGTTCAAGATGAATATGGTGGAAGAAAGAAAACTAAGATAGTGGCTCAATTCCAGACTCAATCTGGCGAAAGAGCTTCTATAGGTGTTTCAATTGATAATAATGATGATTAGGGGGTAAATGATGATTGATTTTTATAGATATACCGATACAGAAGTAAAAAAACTTTTAAAATCTATGGTTGTCATTATTGACACTAATGAGCAAGTCTACGACCACATTTCTTCTTGGTTTGATAAAAAGAAAATACCATATATAAGGCAAAATATGAATTTTGGAGATTATGGTTGCTATATACCAGCCAATACCGATTTAGGAATACCTAGAGACTTGTATTTCGATTGTGTGGTTGAACGCAAGGCTCACCTAGAGGAAATATCAGGGAACCTATCGGCCGACCGTACAAGACTTGAAAATGAGTTTATAAGAGGAAAAAACAGCAGATTTATTTTAATGATTGAGAAAAAAGAAAATAAAGAGGCTATGGACTTAGTTAATAAGTTAGTTAAGACTTCTACTATGAAATTGAACAGTGAACAAATGGAAATATTGAGAAGTTCTATGAATGGCATTGGTAGTTTTGAGGAGATCATAAATCACAAATATGATACCAAATACCACGAGAACTCCTTTATTGGTTCTCTACTGGCTTTTGCTCACCGATACAGTATAGACATTCATTTTATAGATAAAGCGTATTCTGGAAGGTTTATATATGAACAGTTACAATATTATGTAAGGGAATATTTAAAGTAGGAGGTCGTAAAATTATGTTATATATAGGCTATCTGATTTGTAGAAAATGTGGTGTACATGGTGATTGGGGTACTAAGCACGTTTGCCCTAATTGTGGTCATAATAAAGGTGATAAAGACGAGTAAAGAAATCTATTAAAGCCAAACAAAAAATAAATTAAAGATGTAACTATAAAAGAAATAGTGGAGGGATTTTAAATGGAAATGGTACATGAAAACTTATTTATTAGTAATCAAATTGATTATGAGTCTGGTACTTTTAATAATAATGATTGGTCTGTTTTATTAGCCGCTAAAGAACCTTTCCACCGACAAGCACTCGGATATACTGGACGAGCTGTTGCTAAAGATGACCCTGAGTATTTATATGCTAAAAGGGATAACAAGCTGATACTTAACTTAGTTGATGCTCCTAAATCAATATTCTTTGATAAGGGATTGATAGACTTGGCTTTAGACTTCATAGATGAAGAATTGAACGGTGGTAAAAAGGTATTAATAGTTTGCAA
>DUUM01000155.1 GCA_012841565.1 Candidatus Epulonipiscium sp.
ATTTGCACTATAATTTGCACTATAATTTCTGTTATATACTATTATTAGTATAAACCTTATTTACTATCCTAGCAAGGTATAACACTTACCAAAGATAAAACGCCCTTAGAACTTTCTAAATCTCCGTTATAAATCTTAATCCATTTTACTTCCATGGGCTCGAATTGGGCTACTGCCGGTTGACCTACTCCATCCGGAAATTTCAAATTACTTATTCCATAGCCATTACTAAATTTAATAGTGACACCTTCTAATTTTTCATCATCTGCTACTCCTGTATATAACAAAATCCCCTGTATCTCTTGATTTATATCGAAAGTTACCTCAACTATATCTTTCCCCACCAATGATATAACCTCTGTTTTCACTAGCCCTTCAGTGTATAAGGCAAACTCCCCATCTTTTAAAACCTCAGCTGGTTCCCCGTTTTTAGTAATCTGGGTATTAGCCATTATCTCATAGGCTTCTCCCATTTTACTAGGTATCAACTGGGGGCTAATGGTTGGCCCATTCATATAAATACTTCCATCCTCTCTAAATCCCATTACATCCATGTTTACTTGCCTATCTCCACCACCTAGAGCCGGAATAGAATGGGTATGATACATGGCATACCAAACCTTTCCATTGGGGGATCTAGTAATACTATGATGACCTGGCCCCGAGATATCTTCCCAATCTGATTGGGTGTAAAGGATAGGATTATTCTCATACTTTGTATATTTCCCTAGTGGTGAATCACTCGTTGCATAGCCCAAAGAATATTGCCTCCCGCCATAGAAATTAGCAGAATACATCATATAATAAATATTCTCACGTTTAAAAACAAAGGCACCTTCATTCCAACGATAGTTCCCTGTCTCCAGTTCCCACGGTTGCTCAGGCTTTTCTAATAAAACTGGTTCACCAATAACCTCTAGCTTATCGTCACTTAACTGAATTTCGTAAAGATGACTTTCATTATAGCCACCAAGTTGGTTTTCCGAACAATCCCTTGAATAATAAAGATACCCTTGTCCATCATCATCAATTAATACATTGGCATCAATAACGGCATACCCAAAGTCAAACATAGGCTTATTGGATACATCTTTAAAAGGCCCCAGTGGTGATTCACTTGTGGCTACGCCTATTCTAAGGGAATTACCTTCTTTCCACCTGGCCGTATAGTACATATAATACATACCATCCCATTCATAAACTTCAGGTGCCCAAAAATCACTTATGGCCCATCCATCTCTTTCCTTTATATAGATGTTTTCGGCTTGCTTTTCCCAGTGAACCATATCTTGAGAAACCCATACCTTATAGCCTCTCCTCGCATCACTGGTTGGATAACAATAATAGTTACCATCTGAACTTTTAAGCACAAAAGGATCACCTATTTGGTTAATCTCTAATGGATTTTGATAAAATTGCTCTTCATTTACCTGTATCTCAAACTCTTTGAATACCTTATCTTTCATTTGGCAACCTCCTAATATAAAAATACTTACTCCAATCATCCATACAGTGGTCTTCCATCTTCCTTTGCTCATTTCCCCACCTCTCTTATATCTGTTTTTATTTTCTTTTCTACCTTTTGCTTTGTAAGAGGACGATATAACTTTAATAGATATGTAATAAGTCCTAACAATACTATATTAGCTATAAATGCTGTCATACTATTAAGTGGTTTAATACCCTGAACACCACTTAGTGCAAAAATAATCAGATTGCTTAACAAGAGATAGGCCATTGTATTTTGCCCTAACACCAGAAGGATATTGCACCTCACCTTATGCTTTTCAACCATATGTCCTACTCCATAATATAAATATAAAGGAAAGGCCGGAAGAATCACCCAAAATAGCGTTGGTGGAAAACGTCCTGGCAATTGCCAGTTGTTTAATGCTATTTTCACAAGACTGATCCCGCTTAAAATCACTGCCCCAATCATTATCCTTTTATCCATAGTAATCTCATATCTTTTAAAGTAAACACCTAGTAGATATAAGGGCATATATTGAACAACAGGAAAGCACGCAAACTGGGTAGTTCCAATTAATAACCCTAATTGAATACTGTTCACCTTTTCATAAGAAATAAACGTTGTTAAAAGCAACACCCCAACGATTATCCAAAATAGGAGCCTCATCTCTATTAATCTTTTAATAGGATAAAATAATATTCCAGCTATTAAAATATAGAGTGCAAAAGAAATAATAAACTCAGACCAGCCCGGAATATCCTTTAATATAAGGATGTTTTTCACTAATTCCCACGAAATAGGTTTGTGCTCTACAAAAACTCTAAAGCTTATACCGGATATGTAAAAAGCACCTAGTATTTTAAAGGAAGCCATTATAATCTTCCTGTATACATCCTTAAAATATTTTGAAAAGTAGGCGATATAACTTGTATATCCAAAGGTAAAAACAAAACCTGCAAAGGTTATGGCATTTATATACCCCATTACATAATCCATCCCAGGATTTTGTTCTACATTAACGAAAAACTGTATGATATGGCACCATACCATCCCTATCATAAGTAGCCCTTTAAAAACATCCATTTTTAGATCCCTTTTCTGCATATAATACCCCCCATCTTATATCTTTTAAAATTAGGCGATTCCACTAAAGTAGAACCGCCTAAGTCTTCTTTTATTCTGGTTTCCATTTCCCTTCATTTATCTCGCGAATAATACTAAGATCGACTTTAGGTTGTCTTGCGTAGGTTAGCAACCCATTAATCTCTTGCTCTACATCCGTAATTTGAGTATATACAAATCCTTGTACTAAAGGGGATTCAAGCATGGCTGATATGACATTATAATAGCGCATAATAAAGTCTTCCTCCGAATTTGCTGAAGAGTATCCCCACCCTTCCCAATTACCTTTTTGATACGAAATGCCTCCAAATTCTGTTACCAATATAGGCTGCCCCTCATACTCCCAACCTTCTGCAAACATGCCACGACTGCTTGGTCTAGATCCTAAAATACTCTCTACGGATTTATACCGATCGAGTAACACATCTTTTCTAAATTCATAATCATGGATCGTCAACAAATCACTCTTTGTATGATCCCATCCATCATTTGATATAACAGGCCTTGTTTGATCTAAAGATTTGGTTAAATAATACATGGCTGTTGCATAGGCCTGTTCATCTTTATTATGCATAACCCCATCTATACCCCAGGATTCATTTTGTGGTGTCCACGCCACGATACAAGGATGGTTATAATCTCTTTCTACCATCTCTACCCACTCTTGCGTCAAGCGCTTAACATATTTTCTTGAGTATACGTAGCCTCCTGCAATTTCACCCCAAACTAAAAACCCCATTTTATCTGCATGGTATAGGAACCTTGGATCCTCAATCTTTTGGTGTTTACGAACACCGTTAAATCCCATCTCCTTAGCAAGTCTAATATCTGTTACAAAGTCCCCATCTTCAGGGGCTGTCAAAAGAGATTGCTCCCAGTATCCTTGGTCTAAAAGCATTTTTTGATAGTAGGGACGGTTATTAAGCATAAACTTTCCATCCACAATAGATACCTTCCGCATACCAAAATATGTTTTTATTTCATCTAAAATAATTTGATCCTCTTTTAAAGCTAATGTCATATCAAATAAAACAGGTCTTTCAGGCGTCCATGTCCACATTTCAAAAAACTGCCACCCAATTGAAATTCCTTGATCAAGGAAAAACTCCCTTTTCCCACGCCCATTAATAACAGATATGGTATCTTGTATTAAAATATCATCTTTCAGTGCAATTTCAACTGACATCTCAAGTTTTGGACAACTTGTATCTACTTCATATTCTAAGCTAATCATTTTCTTATCAATATCTGGTGTTAACCATATCTTTTTGATATAGGACCTTTCTACTGCTTCAATCCATACGGTTTGCCAGATACCTGTTGTTCTTGTATAAAATATCCCTTCTGATTGACGTAACCAGTATTGTTTTCCCCTTGGAAGTTCCAGGTCAAATGTATAATCTTCTGCCCTTAGAGTAAGGGTATTGCCTTTTTCTAACACTTGATCTGTAATTTCAACTGAAAATGCTATATGTCCCCCCTCATGTGTGGTTACATGCGTGCCATTAACCCATACATCTGCTTTATAGTCAACGGCCCCAAAGTTTAATATAATACGTTTTCCTAACATATCCTCTGGCAAATCAAACTGTCTTTCATACCATACAATATCATGAAAATCTTGGTCGTTAATTAATGACATCTTACTTTGATATGTATAAGGTACTATTATCTTTTTATCATATGTCCCGCCTACAAACCATTTACTCTTAATCCCCTGATTTTCATCATCATATTTAAAGTCCCACTGGCCATTCAAATTCATCCATCGTGGTCTTTCCATCTGTGGTCTTGGGTATTCATGTCTTGGTAAATTCATAAGATTACCTCCTAATAGTATATTATCCTTTTACTCCAGAAGATAAATTAATTCCTTCTAGAAAATAAGATTGTGCAAATAAATATAAAATAATGGGTGGAATAATAGCAATAACAGCTCCGGCACTAAGGGGTCCTAGTTGAGCTGCAAAAGCACCTTGTAAAAGCTTAAGCCCTGGTGTTAATGGCATTTTATCAATATCATTCATAACAATGGAAGGCCATAAGAAATCATTCCAGGATCCCGTAAAACTAAAAAGTCCCACAACTGTTAATACTGGTTTTGACAAAGGAACGATTATTTTAACATAAATCTGTAAATGGTTAGCACCATCTATTTTAGCGGCTTCATCCAAATCTTTTGGAATACCTAGTAAAAACTGTCGTATCAAATAAATATTAAATACACCGCCAAGTCCAGGAAAAATAATTGCCCACGGTGTATCAATCCATTTAAGCCAATGAATAATTTTAAATGTTGGAATCAAGTTAACGACTGCTGGAAACATCATCGTTGCCATCAACCCCCAAAACATCGTATCTCTTCCTTTAAAATCTAAACGGGCATAGCCATATGCTGCAAGAGAAGAAATAATAATTGCTAATAGGGTGTGTAAGGTTGAAATAAACATGGAGTTACCAAACCATCTAACAATAGGAGCCGTATCACTTTTTAATATTTTAATATAGTTGTCTAAAACCCATTCTACCGGTGTAAAATGATAGCCCACTGTCATAACTTCTACATGAGACTTAAATGAAGAGAAAATAGTCCATGCCAAAGGAAACAACCATACAAGGGTAAGAAAAAATTGCTTGGAAAATCTTATGACCTTTTGGTTTTGCATGTAAAGCTGACGCTAATAGTAATGGAATAATAATAGAAAATGGAACACATATAATAACAAATTTAATCGTATTTCCGAGGCCTATTCTCAACTGCTTATAAAAGGTAGAGTCTTGATTAAATAAGATTTCTCTAAAATTATCAAATCCTACAAAAACAGGTGTCCCAAACAAATCCCATTTTGTTAGAGAAATATAAAGTCCAAATACAGCTGGAATTAGGAAAAATATTATAAATAATATCATATGAGGTGTAATAAATAAATAAGGTGTTATTTTTTTCATATCTATTTTTTTAATACTAATTGGCTCTTTGACCCGTTCTTTTATCCCGGTATTCATACGTCACCTCTTTCAAATACAGAACAATCCATGTGAATGAATTGTTCTGTTGTTGATATGTTTTATTGACCTGCAGAAATTCTATCAGCAGTTTCTTTTTCCGCTTGTTCCAGAGCTTCCTCTGCAGTCATTCTTCCAAAAGGTACTTCAGCAACAACCTTATCTAAAGCTTCTGCTGCATAACCATAATACTTATAGTCATGAATAATAAGAGAGTCTGTCGCCTCTAATAGGAAGGATTGGCCCATCTCTAGATACTCTTCATTTTCAAGAATCTTTAAGCAAGCTGGGTTTTGACCAGATTTTGCCCACTCAAGAGAGTTTCCACCAAGCCACGCCACAAAATCCATAATAGCAGCTGCTCTTTCATCTGTCATTTGTGGATTTTTAATCATAACCATTTGATGGGAGGATGTCCAGTTCCCTTGCACTGTTGGATCAAATTGGATAAACTGTGCCATACCAAAGTTTAATGTATCAATTGGTGTTAAGTTGTTTTTCATCCAAATTCCTTCTGGCCAAAATACCATTTGTCCAGATGTAAATAATTGCATTGGGTCATCACCCTCTATAGTTGTATATCCTTTATCATGTAAATCTTTGAGTGTATTTAAGACCTTGGCAAATTTATCATTATTAAGTGTAATGTTAGTGCCATCATCTGAAAGTTTTCCACCTAATTGAGCATACCAGGCAAGCGTCTTAACTCTTAACCAAGTTAATCCTAACCCAACAATATTATCTTCTTTGGCTTTAGCACTCACTTCTTCTACTTCAGCAAAGGTAATAGCGCCATCATCTAATACATTAGGGCCATACTTCTCTAATAAATCTTTGTTATAGTAAGTAATAAAAGAGTGTACATCAAGAGGAACTGCATATCTTTTTCCATCCACTTCCCCCTTATCCCAAGCTGCCGGAACATAATCTTCACCTTTGATGGTTCCATTACTGGCAATGTAGTCATCAATAGGTGTTAATAACCCTTGTTCTGCAAATAATGGCAATCTTTCTACGTGGATGATTGATAAATCAGGTACATTGGTTCCCGTTTGCGCAAGTGTTGGCAACTTAGTGTATAAGTCATTAGCTTCAATAGGCCTATGTACCACTTTCATCTTTGGATTAGTTGCATTATATGCATCTATCATAGCTGTCATACTGTCTCCATCTGGCCCCGTAAATACTGTCCAAAATTCTATTTCATTCCCCTTTTTTTCCTTTGATTTAGTTTCTTCCTTTTTTGTACCACTAGCAGATGATTCTACCCCTTCACCTTTAGAGCCACACCCGACTAATACTGTTGATGCTAATGCTGTAATGCACATACCTGCTACTATTTGTTTAAACATTTTCTTCATTTTGAACCCCCTATTCAATATTTATAGTACCAACCTTAACATAGATACTACTTTATAACATAATATATGTTGTAAATGATAAAAAAATATTTTTAATCAAACATTTATTATAATCAAAAACAGTATTTATGTTTTAATATATTTGTAGTATAATCGTTTTTAGTAACTATATCAAGATATTTTAATAAATAACTTTTTTATTTATGATAATGTACCAACTTAATCGTTTGATATTTTGATTATACCAAAAAGACACTATAAATGTTGTAATTCCTAACATTTATAGTGTCTCCCCTTTTTAAAATAATTTTTACATAATCATATTTAATATTAGTATTTCTACTAGACCAACGGCCCATGCTATAGTTGTTGTTACTGACCATACTCGTATTTGTTCTTTTGTTTCAGTAATTCCACTAATCCGAGTAACAACCCAGTAAAAACTATCATTAAAATAGGAAAAGAAAAGAGAACCTACAC
Source organism: Candidatus Epulonipiscium sp. (assembly GCA_012841565.1). The sequence continues at coordinate 7,441 of DUUM01000155.1, forward strand.
AAGCTGCAAATGCACCAAGTAACATATTACCACCGGCTGCTTCTACGATAGGTGCTGTAATTCCCGCTGCTGTTATCATAGCAACTGTTCCGGAACCTTGAACAAAACGAACTAAGGTTGCAATAATAAAGGGAAGTAATATAACAGGAATAGCCGTTGCTGCAATACCTAAGGCAATATATTCACCAACACCAGCTACTTTAAGAACTTGCCCTAATGCACCACCACCACCAGTAACTAGTATAATGACACCAGCTGCTTTAATGCTATCCTCAAGTTCCTTAATAACTGTCTTTCTATCCATATCTCTTCCTAAGGTGTAGGTTGCAACAATCAGACCTATACCTACAGCTATGATTGGTTTCCCTAAAAATATTAAGGTGCCATAAAATCCATCTGTAAGCTTAAGTGCCGTTAAACCTGTGTTAAATAAAATTAAGATAATAGGTAAGACAATTGGTAAAAATGATAAGAATGCTGATGGAAGCTTGCGATCTTCCTCGTCAGATACAATATCATATATTGGTTCTTGATAAGGAGGTCTCTCCCAACCATCTCCCGTTTCCGCAGGCAATTGATAGATCTTCTTGCCTATGTACTTACCATATAACATGGTAGCTATGGCCATAGGAAGTGCTATAACAATTCCAAGTAACATAAACTGACCAACATCTACTCTAAATGTTCCTGCTACGGCTAGTGGACCTGGAGTTGGCGGAATCAATGAGTGAGTAATAACCAATCCTGCTGCAAGGGCAACAGATAAAGAAACGATTGACTTTTTAGTCCTACGTGACAATGCTCTAGCTAGTGGTGACAAGATGACGAAACCTGAGTCACAAAATATTGGTATTGATACAAGAAAACCCGTTAACGAAAGGGCTAACTCTTCACGTCCCTTACCAAACATTTTAAGAAAGGTCCTGGCCATCCTCTCTGCCGCCCCCGAGATCTCAAACATTTGTCCCATCATGATACCTAATCCTATAATTATTCCGATATTACCTAAGGTGCCACCAAATCCATCTGTAATAGCTGCTACCGTTGAATTGGGATCCAAACCACCTACAATACCAACTATAACTGCCGCAATAATAAGGGCAACAAATACATGAATTTTAGACTTTAATATCAATGCTATTAGTACAACTAAACCAATTCCTAAACCCCATAACATTTGAGCACCTGATACTCCATCCATCGTGCATCTCCTTTCCACTCCCCATTATTTAGTTTGCAAAGTTCCCTGAATACTTCGCTGCCAATAGTATTGCTTCAATCATACTGACTGCACTTGCAATTCCTTGCCCTGCTATATCAAGTGCCGTTCCATGATCAACAGATGTTCGTAGTATTGGCATACCACCTGTAATAGCAATTGTCCTCTCAAAATCATAAGTCTTTGTAGCAATGTGACCTTGGTCATGATAGAGGGACAACACACAATTAAAACGACCTTGAAGTGCCATATGAAACACTGAATCTGCTCCTATTGGCCCGGCTATATCATAACCTTCTGCCCTTAGTTCTTCTACAGCTGGTGTTACATGGTCTACTTCCTCATCACCAAATAATCCATTTTCTCCACTATGCGGATTTAAGCCAGCAACTGCCATAGTGCCGTCAGGTACACCCAGTTTAGTAAGAGCCTCTTTACATCTCTTAACATAGTCTTTTATTCTATCTTTAGTTACTAAATCACAAGCTTGTCTAAGAGAGACATGTCTTGTTAAGAAGAATACTCTTAAACCACGAACTTCAAACATGGTTAATGGGTCTTCCGTATTAGTTAAAGCACCAAATATTTCAGTATGGCCAATAAAATTAATATTTCCTGCTTTTAAAGATTCCTTATTAATAGGAGTAGTAGCAACTGCATCAACTTCTTTAGCATTGGCAAGTTCTATACTCTTAGCTATATAATCGTAGGCCGCTTTACCACACATTCCACTTACTTTGCCTTTGACAAACTCGTCCATATTAATATTATCTAAATCAATAAGATTTAATACATCTTTTTCATATAGGCCTTCCTTAGGGTTATTTATTACATTTACTTTGATATTAAGATTTGTAAAACCTATTGCATCTTCGATTACTTTTTTATCACCTATAATAACAACTCGGGCTACATCAAATACCTCTTGGCTATTCATAGATTTAACAACTATTTCAGGTCCTATACCTGCTGGGTCACCCATAGGGACAGCTACTAATGGTTTCATTTACAACATCTCCTTTTCTTATTATGTTTTATTTTAAATAAATTATACTACTCTAATGGTTAAGTATACACTTCATATAAGTTTTATTATTAAGTATATAGGCGTTCCTTCATATAGCGCATACAAATATTCATTGAATTTTTATCACCTGCCATGCCACCTTTTGTTATAATCTTCAATCCATCAAACTCTCCATCGATAAATTCTCCATATGCCGCTAAAGGTATCACCTCATCAAGCAAACGTATTCCTATTGTTTTTAACCTCTTACTTACAGCTACAGTAATGTCCCCACCACTTGTATATATTCCTTGGAAAGATGAATCTCTTTTAAGTATTTGATAGGTTATCTCTGCAAAAGAAGCATTAATCATCTCACTTACTTCATCCATCGTACAATTATACCTCTTAGCATGTTTTTCAAAATCTAATCTGTTTTGTGGCATGATCCCATCACCAATTACGGTACATATTTCATAATGGTCACACCCCTTTAAAATCTCATTTACAACCCTATCAATCTCTTTCGCGCGCCTATGTTCACTCTCAACAAACTCACCTGTTTTAGCATATATATTAAAAACTTCCTGAGCTAGAAGTAGCTCATCTACCTGTAACTTGGCAATAGGGTTAACACTTCCAACCGTTGCAAGCATTTTAAGCTCTTTAACTTCTTTTCTTGGAACAATTAATTTTCTTGTGACTGTAGCAGTAAAACTTCCTGGGTCAACAGCTATAAAATTAACGCCACTTTCTATAATTCCATCAGCTATTAAGTCTATATCTTCTTGTGATATTGAATCAAAAATAATGATTCTTATACCATCTTCTTTAAGCACCTTAATTCTCTGTGCTATGTGTTTCTTCCCTTTCATCAAATCATTAATATGAAGGGAGGCTACTGGATATTTTGACTGATTACTAAATAGTTCCGATGCTGAAGATGTGTTCACTGGCGTCTTAGGGTCTGTAGCCGCTGATGTTTTATGCAGTGGTATTAGATCAACTAAGAGGTAACCACCCACTAAAATACGATTAGCTTCTGGAAAACAAGGTACGACCATAGCAATAGCACCATTATTTAAGGCATCAAGCAAAGCATCTGTTTCTCTACCAAGATTACCTCGCAACGTGCTATCAATTCGTTTTGAATATACTAAAACCTCATCACTCATTAAAAGCTTCGTTACATTATATACACGATTATATGCTATCTCAGATTCAATACCTCTACTATCAGTTGGATAAATTATACAGTCGCTTTCTGCCAACCTGCTCAGTTCTAACCGCTCTGTATTCATCACCGTGTAAGCATTATAATTTAACTTCTTTATCTGCACTCCTGTGGCGTTTGCACCCGTTAAATCATCTGCAATAACTACACATTGTGGCATTATATTACCTCCTTAACAAATAAATCTATATCTACACTTGAATAAGCGTTATTCTCATATGTCTTAATTCCTTTTTTTCTTCTATACTAAACTTTTTATTCGTAATAACTGCTGTATAGTCTGATAAGTGGTTTATTTTAACAAATGCTTCCCGTCCAAACTTAGATTTATCTATAACTAAATATTTTTCTTTTGAATTTTTACATATCGTGCGTTTCATAACAGCTTTATCCATAGTGGGTGTCAGTACATTAAATTCATCATCAATGGTCATAGCACCAAAAAATGAAATATCAAACCTAAGATTTTCTATGGTCTGAGTAGCTAACTGCCCAATGACACTTCCAGTTGATTTTTGTATATTTCCTCCGCATATATTAATATCAACATTAGAATCAATCAAAAGTCTCGCAATCTCTATATCATTCGTTGTTACAGATATTCCTGGGATATCTTTAATTAACTTAGCAATTTCATAACTTGTTGTTCCTGAATCGAGATATACTGTGTTGTCACACTTAACATACTTCATAGCTACCTGGGCGATCTTATATTTTACTTCGGTCTCAAATATCTTTTTCTCTGTGTATGGTGTTTCTTTTTTAATAATTGCACCACCATAAATACGATCTATTCTACCTTCTTGACTAAGTTTCTCTAAGTCTCTCCGAATAGTCATCAGACTTACATCCAAAGTCATTGCCAAGTCATCAACTTTAGCCGATCCCTTTCGACTGATTATTTCAATTATTTTTTTATGCCTTTCCACTTGAAGCATCACTTCCCCCCCCCTATCAATATTTTATTTTATGACTAATATCAATAAGTCTACAATTATGCATGTACAAACACAAACTCACTAACATTTTATGTTCCATCCTGTTCCTTATTGTTTGGAATGTTCTTTTATGTTTAAATAATAGCTTTTTATTAACTAGATGTCAAGTAAAATATGGCCATTGTTTGATATTTAATGAAATTTTTTAAATCCTGCACAAAGTCAAACATATCAGTAGCTTATTTAAATTTAGCATTCTCTCTATAGGTTCTTTTATAACATATCCACTTTTCAATCTATTATTTATCTTATTCCCTTTTTCAAGAACTTAGTAAATTGAACAAAAGATCACTAAACAACTATTATTTATAGACGCAAAAAAATGCCTACAATCTAATTTTATAGATTGTAGGCACCAAGATGTCGGCTCATCGACTTTTTAAAAGCGCGAAACGGGATTCGAACCCGCGACCCTCGCCTTGGCAAGGCGATGCTCTACCACTGAGCCATCCGCGCATTTTTTTAATTGTGACTAATAAAAAATCGGGGTGACAGGACTCGAACCTGCGACTTCTTGGTCCCAAACCAAGCGCTCTAGCCAAACTGAGCTACACCCCGATATTAAAAATTCGGCAACCATCTACTCTCCCGGTCCGTTACCAGACAAGTACCATCGACCGCTTATGTCTTAACCGACGTGTTCGAAATGGGAACGGGTGTTTCCCATAAGCG
>DUUM01000156.1 GCA_012841565.1 Candidatus Epulonipiscium sp.
ATACTTATTACAGTGAATTGAACATCGAGCCCATAGATCTAGAAGTGGAATTTATAGATGACTTATATAAAAGAAGGTTAGAGTTAGCGATTGATGAAAATGATAAGAATAATGTTAAAAAAAACAAACAATTTATATCAATGCTTAATGGAACATTAGTTTTACCAGCTACAGCATATGAAAAGCCACATATCTTAATCTCAAATAATGCGGTCGATGATGATGCTTTGTTTGTCGGCACTATTATCCACGAATTGACACACATACATGATTATTATGATTTTGCCAAACACAATGGTATTGAAGATTTAAAAGCCATACAAGGGATGCCTAATTTTTCCGGCCTATATTTTTGGTCCGAATTTCATGCCCGTAGAACAGGATATTATTTTTATAGAAAAATTTATAAATCGTTCGTTAATGACAGTTTAAGTACTGAGGATGAAATTAAACATATAAAAAAAACTGAATGCCCATTTCAGTTTGACTACCTAAAGAATGAATTAAGTAAAAATGAAAATAATCCAACACAATTTCTATACAGTATTATGCAATTTCTAGGTAGGTACTCGGTTTGGCAAGACCTATTTCCAGAAGTATTTAATAAGGGCACACTCCCAGGTGAGCTGGTAGCTAGCTTTGACAATAGGATTACTGATATTTATGATTTCCTATATAACAATTCAACTTTCGACGATATAAAAGATAAACTTAATGAGCTGAAAACTAAATTGGACTTATTTGTAAGTTTGGTAGAATGAGAAATTGTTTCTATTGGGTTTTATTCACTGAACTATTTGTCGTAAATTATAGAAAGACGATTGAATATAAAGTGAAATTAAGGAAAAAGGAGGGTATAATGTATGGAAAATACAACAAAGAGGATATTGACTTACTCTAGCAATTTCGATAAAGAAATAAAAAATGATAAGTATATAGAGTTGGGGGAAGAGTATACGAAAGAATTGGCTAAAGAATCATTGGAGCATATAAGAATTATTGATGCTACGTTAAAAACAAAAGCTAATAGCCATGCGGATGATGGTATCTATTACTTAAACATTGCATTGCCTATGTATATAGTTATTTTAACCGCAATAGCAACAATATATGGGGCAATAGCAGGGAGTCTGGGAACAAATATAGGTAGAATGATTTTAGGAGTAGGTATAATGGCTATTGTAGTGTTAGGAGTAGTATCTTGGCTATGGTTTAGGAATAAAAAACGAGAGCGATTTTATAGTTTCTATAGCACTCTAACAGCGAATGAGATACAGCGAAGGGGCATCTTAGATTTACAAAAGGATATACCAAAAACAGAACAAGAAAAAGATACCCAGACAAATACAGATGAACAAGAAGAAGTTATAACATATCAAGTAAAAGTAAGAAGGATATAGTATGACTAATAAGAGATGTAGGGTAGAATTGGGGCAAAGGGGGAGATATAATCATGGCATTAATTTCATGTCCAGAATGTTCGAAAGAAATATCGGATAGGGTGAAAAGTTGTCCACATTGTGGGTATCCGTTAATAGAAGAAAATACGAATGCACAAAAGGTTGAGTTAACATCTGTAAGCATGAAACTGGAAAAAGGTAAAAAGAAGAAAATTATTAAAGCAACAGTTAGTCTGGTTATGATCCTGGTAGTAGTTTTTGGAAGTGTTTTTTTATACAATAAGCAAAAAGCTGAAAAATTGGCTATTGCGTACGCTGAAACCCTTGCAGTTTACGGAACAAATATTGAATTACTAATGTCGGAAATAATTTCAAGTGGCGCAGAGGCAGAAGGATTAATTAACTTAACTTATAAAGTGTGGTATAACACTATTTATAAAAAAAGTGACCCGGAAACAGACAAATATACAAAAAAAGACGATACTCGAGAAAAAGATTTTGGGGATTGGGAAACCGACTTTAATAAGTCACTAGTAAGACTTTTTAGGAACCTTGATACAAAAGAAAAGATAGAAAATATTAATTTATCAGAGGACCGTATTGAAGAAATAATGAGAGAACTTAAAAATCCACCGGTGGAATACAATAGATCATACGAAATATTACTAGAGTTATATAGTGCATATCAAGGTATATCTGACTTAGCAATAAATCCAAGTGGAAACCTTCAATCATTTGGTGAGGATAAAAAAGAAAAAATAGGGAAGTTTGTAGAATTATATAATAAATTAGAAACTCAACTACCAGAGTACTAAATGAAGAACATGCAATCAGAAGTGTCTTATGGCACTTCTTTTTCATTGGCTAAATAGAGAAGAATTTGTTAAATCATGCTATTATGGGTATAATATAAGCAGCCAACAAACTAAAGATAAGGAGGATTTTCATGTTGAAGAAAAACAAACAACTAATAACAGGATTCATCCTAGGAGCAATAATATTTGGAACAATGCCAGTGCAAGCCAAGGTGCAAGAATACCTATTACAAAAATCTACCGCAAAGGTTATGGTAGATGGAAAAGAATTTGCCAATAAAGCGCTACCAGTACTCAGTTATAAGAATTCAAACTACATTCCAATGGCAACATTTAGGGAGATATGTAATACTATAGGTGTAGGGTTTGAATGGGTAGGAGAGAGTAGGGAAGTGCAGATAAGCACAGGTAAAAATGAAGTAGCGAAAGAGGAAAAGAAAAGTGAAATATCTTCCATTGAAAAAGATGGATATAAACTTATCGTTGTAGATGGGGTAGAGTATGTGGAGCCTAGATCAGTGTCTGAGAAGCACTTAGACCAAGGATACGACTTTGGTTTTGTATCAGATACAAAAGAGTTCTATTTTTATCATGCAAATGACAGAAGAAGCTTAAGTGATAAAAAAACACTATTAAATAATATTCCCCATAGCATATTTGAAGATAAGGGGCATATAGAATACGATTACTTTAAACGTAATATATTACCATTAATTAAATAAAAACAGGGGCTATTAAGCCCCTAAATTTCTTCTATACCTTCGTTGGTGGAAAGCTTGGATATCAAATCACTAATTTCAGTTTCTTCTAGCACAACTAGATTATATTCATCAACCAGCCTTACGTTCTGTTCTTTTAATCTCATTTTCTGCATTTGCAAATCCCTTAGCTTCACCTCAAGATTATTCCTATCTAGCCTTGTTTCTGTATTTTCAGTTATAACAACCTTATTACCCTCAACTTTTACATCTTTGCTTAATATTGTTTTATTCATATAAAACACTCCTTTATAGTCTATAGCCCTATCACGTTTGCATTGCTAAAATCCCACGTACCGCGTGGGGAGGTTCGTCCCATTGATTCACTTATCCTTAAAAATGTTCCGTTAAAACTACTAATATCCATATAGTCAACACCGTTATATATTTCGAATACTGTGCTGTTATTATGTGTTATATAAAAATCCCCATAACTATCAAAGGTAGCTTGTGAATTACGCCCACCATAAATAGAGGTAACCCCCCTCAAATCAATCCTATCAGCATTTATAGATATTCGCTCTGGGGACAGATTGATAGAAGATATAATATCTCCTTCCTTTACCCTTAAATCTATTGCTGTGTCCATAACACTTATTTTGCCATAACGGTTATACATATCATAATCAAGACCATCTACATCTCCAACAAGCCCACCACTACCATCATAGCCACCAACAACAAGACTAATATTATCCGACTGAACTTTAATACTAGCAATTTCCGTATTTATTCCACTTATGCTTATAGCTTGCAAGGATATTTCACTGGCATTTTGTTGGATTAATGTAGCCTGGGTTATAATACTGCCCTTGTTAGCAGTTACCTGGCTTGCATAAGATGAAAACACAGGATTGTCAATTAAGTTAAGCCCAGGAACAAATCCTTCATCAACCTTACCAATACTTATACTTCCAACCTTAATCCTATCAGCATTCAAATAGCCAGTAGTAATGTTTTCAGCTTTTAGATTCTTTACATTTATTATATTCGCATCTATGGTGCCAGCAGTGATTTTATCAGCGGTTAAACTACGAATTTTAACATCTCCAACCGTGCCATCTTCAAGCCAGTTCCCACTCATGTTTCCATTTCCATTGAACTTATTATCAATAAAGCCTGTGGTATTAAAAGAAGCCTTTAATTGTTCAATTAATCTTTCTTCCGGATCCCCAATCTCAAGTTCACATTCCCAAGGTTTGAATAAATTATATTTGTGCCGAATAATCCTAGGCCTAGGACTATCAGGAGCGATATCCGGGTCGATTATATCACTCATATCTCCTAGAGAAAAAACTTCATGTGAATATTCAGGGAGAGTTCTAAGGTCAACCATCTTCACTTTATATAAGTACCTAGGTCTACAAATTAACTTTAGCTCTGCTATTGCCTTTTCTTTCAACTCATCTTGGTCATAAATATCTTGGTTTTTATAAATCCCTACATATTCTCTAGAGGTGTAAGTGTTGTTGGTTATATACTTCTTACCACCATTTACGTTGGCGATATCCAAATCATCATGGCCAAAGGCATACATCTTAGTCACTAACTTATTAGATTGAGTTCTGGTAATGTGCTTTAAATTTTTTCTATATCTAACTTGAAAGCCAGTATAATTATTCCACTTGCCAGCATCCCTTAAATGTATAATCCGATTCACACTGTCCCAAACTAGATAACCGTCCCATATATTCTGTATCTGCTTGATAATAGACAGGCGACTAGCCTTTTCAACTTCTAAATCTCGGATGCCAGTTACATCAACAGTACCTAATGTCCAGCCAGAGCCTTGTAATACGGCATACAATGCGTGACCAGCTGTGCCAGTAGCATATCTGCCACCAGATAGGTTAGAACCACCACCAACAATAATAACAGCCAAGTCGGCAGCAGGTCGGGCAGTAGGGTCATTGGAGATACTAGGCTCTACATAACTAGTATCAAGTTCAGACCATCTTTCTACAGCCATAACCTTAGCCCACAATTTATTTTTATCATCCCTAACAGTATCTATAGCATCATCTTTTCTAAGGTTATAAACTCTACCATTAGCCCATATTTCACATTCGGGAGTTAATTCGTTAATTTTTTCAGAAGTAGCGGGGAGCAAGAATTCAAGAGTAGATTCACCATTAAGGCGGGTATCTACATGACAGTCTTTTAATCCGTCAGCTTTAGGCGATAAAAAAGCAGTGGGTTTCCCCGCTGTATCTGTAATTCGTATATTTTTAGGTATTTGCATAATCACCAACTCCTTTTAAATCCATTTATCTCTCCAACGAATAGAAGTAGTGCTTGTAGCTACAACATTAACTTCCCCTGAATAGAGTAGGGGGAAGGCACCATTGTAGCCACCTATAGCATTACTAGAGCCAATCTTAGCAGTTTCTCTATCAGTATCAATCGTGAGCCTTTGGTCACTAGAGATAGTGCCAGTATAGGCCAACACCTGTCCACCTATGTTTAGCGATGGGTTAGTCACTGGACCAGCAATCTCAATCAGTAATCCAGTTTCAAAAGTACCATTATTTATAAGCTTTCCACTACCAATAAGAGTTTTTTCAAAAGAGCCATTAATAAATGGGTCACTCATTTTAAAAGGCAATGTAAATTCAAACCAAGTAGGGTGGTTAGTAGGGTCAATTTTTCCAGAGTAGTTGACTAAGTAAGATTTTTCAAT
>DUUM01000157.1 GCA_012841565.1 Candidatus Epulonipiscium sp.
AGCTGCGCCTACCCCTAGTATAATAAATAGAATCAAAAATAATGCACCTGTTCCAAGTTTATTGTCAATGATTCCGCCTAGCCATACACCAAAAATAATAGGCACCACCATCATAACACCAATTTGCGATACAAGGGCAAAATTAGCTAAAAATCCATATTTCTTTTTCAACTCTTATAATCCTGTGGTCTATCTGGGATTTGTTTAAAGTAATATTGAATAGCCGCTACAATACGAGCAGATGCTTCTCCATCTCCAAATGGGTTTTTAGCTTGCGCCATTTGGGTATATAACTTTTGATCTGTTAAAAGTTCTTTTGTTGCATTATAAATATTTTCTTCTTCTATTCCTGCCATTTTAAGTGTCCCTGCATCCACACCTTCTGGCCTTTCTGTTACGTTACGCAAAACTACTACTGGTTTCCCAAGAGAAGGAACTTCTTCTTGAAGCCCACCAGAGTCCGTTAATACAAGGTAAGAGCGCTTCATTAAGTTATGCATATCTTTCATCTCAAGAGGCTCTATTAAATGAACAGCATCATACTCTCCAAGTATCCTTGCTGCAATTTCTCGAACTGCCGGATTTTTATGAACTGTATAAATAACTTCTACATCGTCAAACTCTTCTACTATTCTAGCTACAGCATTGCAAATATTCTCCAACGGTTGTCCTAAATTCTCCCGGCGATGAGCGGTCATTGTAATAATCTTTTTACCTTCATAGTCTAAATCATTTAAAAGTGGCTCTGTAAAGGTATAGTCTTCCTCTATTGTTGTTTTTAAAGCATCAATTACTGTATTACCTGTTTTGAAAATATCTTCCTCTGCTACATTTTCCTTTAGAAGTTGTTCTTTTGCCAATGAAGTAGGGGCAAAGTGTAAATCTGCAAGCCCTGTTGTAAGCTTCCTGTTCATTTCTTCTGGAAATGGCTGATATTTATCGTAGGTACGCAGACCTGCTTCTACATGGCCTATTTTAATTTGATGATAATAGGCAGCCAAAGAACCAGCAAAGGTTGTAGATGTATCTCCGTGAACAAGAACAAGATCTGGTTTTGCCTTTTCCATCACCTTTTCTAAGCCTTCTAAAGCCCTTGTTGTAATACCTGTTAAAGTCTGTCGTTCTTTCATAATGTTCAAATCATATTCCGGTGTTAATTCAAAAGTCTCTAACACTTGGTCTAACATTTCCCTATGCTGGGCTGTTACACAAATAATACTTTCAATACCCTTTGTTTTTTCTAATTCCTTCACCAAAGGCGCCATTTTAATAGCCTCAGGCCGGGTTCCAAAAACACTCATTACTTTAATGTTCTTCATTATGATTTCCTTTCTTTACTCTACTTAAAAGCCTACCATCTATAATATCAGTATATGCTGAAAAAATAAAGCTATATTAGGGAATATTGTTCTAAACTAACACTATCTGCCGTTTAGAAGTAATATAATAGTATAAAAAAACGATTAATAAGACAATAATAAACTATTACCTAATTGAAAGAGGAGGTTATGTATAATGAGTAAATCTTTACCCCAATCATTTTTTACCCGGGATGCCCTTGTGGTTGCTCCACAATTGCTTGGAAAAATACTGGTTAGAAAATTAGGCAATACTTATATTCGCTGTAAAATAGTAGAAGTGGAAGCCT
>DUUM01000016.1 GCA_012841565.1 Candidatus Epulonipiscium sp.
AAAACCAGATCTATTGAAAAACTATCTGCCATGGGCAGATTTACCGGAGCAATGCTACAGTAAAAAGAAAAACTAATGAAACGAACCTTGGTCTATGTGACTGAGGTTTTTACTATTTGACGCTTACAATTATTCTGTTACAGTAAACTGGCTTTCAGCAATTTTTATACCATCCCACCAAAATTCTACTTGATGTGTTCCTAAAGCATAATCAGTTCTTAGGCCTTGTGTTACACTTTGAACATCAAATGTATTAAGTGGCACGGACCATGTATAATTACCGTCACTTTGAGAATGGTACATGACGCTACCAAATGGATCTTTATAATTTATACCTAGTGCACCGGTTAACCTATTATTGTTATTATAACCCTTATGCATATTTGCAAAAACACTAATCGCATCTATCTCATACAGTGAATACGCGCTTTTAGGTCCTGATATGATGTTTGAAAATCCACTCGTGTTAACTATTTTAATATCTTCCAAGGTAAACACATTTATATAGTCTCCACTCATTAGCTCATAATAACTAACACTTGTCTGTGATGAATCATAGGCTAATAACACTTCGCCTTGTTTCTTCACTTCAAAATAATCCGCTTCCATGGTAAGAATTTTTACAATCCCATTCTCTTCAACTCTAAAGCCATTATAAATGGGTCCCCCATAATTGTTTTTCTCCTCTACAATAAGAACAGGATTGGTCTTGGTACTTAAGTCTTGGGATATAAATATACCTTGTACATCATAAGCTGAAATATCAACCTCTAACTTTTTAATAACTTGCTGAGAATCAATTTCTCCCCAGTATAGTGTTTCATTACTAGCATCTGTTGCCAAAATATAGGCGTCACGCCCCCACTTTGATTTCCCTTTAGCAATTTCAGTTAATACAAGAGGTTCAAACATTCGAATGGGATCATTCTTCATCCACACGGTTTCTATATCCTGTTTCAACTGACCCATATCCATAGCTACGTTATCCACTATAACAATATATTCTTCTATGGCATCATACAGCAATTTTGCCTCTTCAAATTTATTCTTTGCTATATAACTCTGTGTCTTTTTAAAGTCACTCTCTAATTGCCCACTCACCAGTTGCTTAATTTCATCTCTATTTGATAGCTGTGATGGGAGCTGTGATAAATAGGTAAAGTATCTGGATCCCAATATTCTATATCCTGCATAATTCTTATTTTCTATGCTATCTTTCATCTTTTTGCTTGTAAATTGAGTTGCCCGATCTATCATCCACTCTACTTCCATAAGGTTTCCATACTCACTTGTTACCTGCTGAGTTTCCGATAATAAGTCTTCTAAATTATCTTCTTTAATAAGCCAGTCTAACTTAGCCACATAATACCTTTTTATTTCTTGTTCAACCGTTGCTTTCTTTTCTTCAGAGTCTAGAATTGTTTTTTCCAAAACCAGTGAATACAGTATAAAGTCTATTGGGCTTTCAAAACTTTCTGATTCAATACTTTGATTGAGCTCTTCCTCAAAGACTTTAACAACTCTTTCAAACTCACTTGAAAACAATGATGTGAGTTTACTATTTTCTATTAACGTATTATAAATTTTTATATTTTCTTCATTTAACGATTGTTGAACTTCGGTTAATTTTGCATTAAACTGATTATGTATTTCCACCATAGCAGCTATTTCGTTATTTTCTACTTCTGACTTAAAGTTATCTTTTATATCTTCTAAAAAAACATTGCCTTGTTTAATAAAAACTATTGCGTCTGTTTTAAGCGCGCGCCTTATTTCATTTGTAAAATAAGTGAAGCTTTTTTTACCATATAGCTCTGTATAAATTTTCTCCGTAGCCAGATAATCCTCACGATCATATGCTGCTTTCCCCTGCTTATACTGTGTGTGAACTTGAGCCGTATTAACCATCTTAATACTTACGATTAGTAATAATAAAATGAATATAAGGCTATTCATCCTAAATATTTTTAAGTTCGTCTTATAATTATGACTCTTCATAAGAAGCTCCTTTCATTGCTAAAATAGCTTCTTGTAACTCATCCCAATCATACTTTGTATTGGTAGAAAGTAGTTTCTGGATTCTCAAAATACGCTCTTGAGGAATATCATTAACGTACTTAATAATAAAATCTTTATTTAACTCTAAGCTATTTCTACTATAAACAGCTGCTCCTGCAACATTACCTAATATTACGTTAGCATTGTTAAAATCTTTTTGAATATAATGTTGGTTTTGTATGCAATAATCTATAGTGGGTTGTTTAATTAAGTTTCTTTGAAGTTTTGAAATCTCATATATATATTTTATAAGATCCTTGTGATAGCCAGATAATAATAGTTCATCCATTTCAAGTGGCATATCAGACCTCAAGATAAATCGATTAAGGCAACGAATCTTAGCTGTTTTTACATATTCTTTTTTTACAACGGCACCTATATTCCTTAATCCTTTATATGCTTCTAAATAATCACCTTCTTCTAGATAGCCATTGATGCGTTGACTATCTAGCTCTAAGGATTGTTGTATAATGTATCCTTCTTGTCTGATGGTTTCATCTATTTCAAACAACCTAAAGCTTTGGGAGAATTTCTTTTGAATTATTATAAGACTCGCCAGACAAATGATTAATATAGCAACACTAACCATCAGCTGTATGGTGTTAATTGGAAAGATAACACCCCCTAATATAATAAGAACTAGAAATATATTTAGAAGAAATACAATCTCCTTTTTATTTCTTCTTCTACACATCTTGTCAATCATACTTTCAAAGGATATAAATTTATCTCCCTTGCACTTTAAGCAGCTACCCTCCTTTAAAGTTGTATAGCTGCCACACTGGGTACAATAATCTAGATTGCTAAAACTATACTCTGTTTTTTGCACAGGTTCTATTATAACTGGAATCTTTTCGGCCACATTTTTCACCTCAATTATTTATTCTATTCAAAAACTCATCATGGATCCCTTTTAATTCTAGTTTTCTATCTAGCACCTTTTTCAAGTGTATAACTCGACTTAATGTAAATATGATTAGAAATCCTATTCCTATATAAAACATAAAATCACTCCATTTACGGCTTTTCTTTTACTGAATCTTCTTCTTGACCTTCTTTTTTCTCTTTTTCTAATTTTTCTTTTTCTTTTTGCAACTTATCCTTTTCCTTTTGTAGCTTTTCTTTTGCTTTTTCTAATTCGTCTTTTTGCAAATTCACTTTTGCTAAATCTTCAATGAGAACTAGTCTAGTACGCGATGGCTCTAATAGAAATTGTGTTGTTTTAATAGTCCCAAAAACCACGGCTGAGCCTATCATTCCTATTATCACAAAATATTTTATACCCAATAGCATAGCATCGCCATATTTTATAAAAAGCTTCTCAAATCCTGTTGCTAATTCCTGGTTTATTCCTACAAAAAGTTTTTTAATTCTAGGCCTTTTAATATTTAAAAATCTTTGTTTAGTTTCTTTATTTTTAAATGCTTCTGGATCTAGTTTTAAAAAGTAATGTTTAATAGCAACTTCGTATCCCTTGTAAAAGCTTTTAGTATTCTTATTTAAAAACCCTTCTTTATCTAAGGACCAAAAAATAAAGTTATAGACACCTTGCTTGCCTTTTTTAGTGAAAATAAAGGTTAAGAGCTGCCTGTAATTATATTCCTCACCTTTATAGGATGGTTCATTATAAAAAGCTAGAATTAATTGATCATAAAAAGAGTTGTCTGGTGATTCCATTGCTAAGTTTTTGATTGCTTCTTGTATTTCTTGCTTGTCAACGGGAGAAACCATGTTTAATAGTTCTTTTATCTTTTGCTCAGCATGGAACTCTTGAAGTATCACAAGATCTTTCAACGCATATAGTATGTGTAATTTACCACTTTCATTAGCTGGAGAGATGGTTAGGTACATTAGATCATTTTTTGTTATGGTCTTAATAGAGGTGTTTTTAAGGATTATCTCATCCACTCGTACTTCTACATGCTCTACATATCTAATATCACTAGGCCTAGAGTCCCTGGAAGAACCTCTACTAAAATTCTCTAAGATGTTATATGCTTTTTTACCTGATGATATAATATTGTGTTGCTTATCTAGAATATCCAACAATATCTCTGTAGATTCTTTTTGAAAATAGGGCTCTTCTATTATCTCATAAGCTGTATTTCTTAAGTTCTCTACTTCCTTGCCCCACCGTTCTATTGTTGTCACTTGATCTAAGCGGGCACTTATATAATCATTTAAAATATAATCTTTTATCTTAGGGTTTCCTATAATCAAGCTCATTACTTGGTTAATTAACGAGCCACTTTTTTGTAGCATTTCAAATAATGTTAAAACATATTCTCCCTGAGCTGTATTTTTTCCGTTTACTATTGAAAATAAAAACAAACTGCTTATATGAGCTTTATCTTCCTGGCTTCCTATTCGGTAGTAAGGAACCAAATTTTGAGCAAATTTAAGAGACATGGAGGTTCCATCAGCCCTAATGCTCTCTAGCTCCTTTTTCATTAAATGGATGGCTAAATTCGTTAATGTTATTTGTTGCTTTATATTCTTCTCATCTATATAACAATGCATATATGCAAATATCTGGTCTTTGAGTGCACTATATAAGGTTCCATTTCCTTTCATCACTTGAAATAAAACAGAAAGATTATTGTATGTAGAAATATCTACTAAATTTTGTGGATTACTGTGACTTAATACTTGATCCATAAACTCATACAAAGATGTGTTTATAATTTTATTCCCCCTATTATCCCAAACAAAATCTAAATAAGGATGTAGTTCACCCTCTATCTTTAGATTTGCAAATCGCTTAGTCGAAAAGTCAAATATAAAGTCTTTGTCCACACCTGATATTCCATGTCTAATGCTTTCTTTATCTACAAACATAATATTGATACCTTTTTTAGATTCAGGTTTTTGGATATAAGAAGTAAATCCAACTTTCCTCCTGATATCATAAGGAAGGCTTTCTAAAATACATAAGAGTAATTTTCTAGCATACATTGATATGTCGCTTGCTTCTATATCCAGTGCAATAATGACCTTTTTTCTTGATGTAACAGATAGACAGACTGCAACTATTAAATCCTTAAATAAAGCTTCTGTAATACCTAATTGGTTTAATAAATTATTTGTAATAGTTGTATCATACAGTTGTTTTGTATAGGTTAGATCCTCTATTGCCTCTAGTTCCATTCCATTTTCTATATCATAGCTTTCTTTAAATTCATTGGCATATAATATTTTCTCTGGATTTTTTATAAATGCTTCTTTACTCTCTTTTGATAGTAAGTAATTATGAGTGAAAAAGGTGCTTCTTTGTCCTGTAAAATCTACTGGCACATACACACTTTGTCCAAGTATTGTTTCATTTGTATCTAACTGAATAAAAGATAAGCTCTTTGGATACTTATTGCTATCTTTTTCACCTGCTACTTGAAGTTCTCTTGGTGCATCATAAAAACAATACAAATGAAAGACTTTTTTAATAAGATTTTTATCCAGAGTTGGGGACTTTGCAATGGTATCATAACCATCTGTTGTACGAAATATTCCTCTTCGTTCTCTTGTATAATATTGTTGCAAAATCACTAGTCTTCTCTCCCCTCTATATAATTCAGCTTATACAGTAACCATAGAAAAGGCTCATCTACTCTAATAGGATCAATAATCCCATCGATTTGCATATCAATTGGATTTCTCCCAAGAGCAGAAGTAGCAAAATACGCAGAGTCACTAAAATGAACATCCACAGCATCTTTAAAGGGCCTATCTACTTTTTCAACAAATCTTTTTACTTCCCCGTTAATGTTGTTGAATTCTGTAAGTGAAAAATAATTTTTATGATTTGATTGATTGAATATATTACTATTTGGCCTTATATATTCACTATCTTCTTCTTTTAAAAAGTGTAACATATCACTTTTTGTCAGTACAATAGCTGTCGGGATTTTTGTCTTTCCATTATCTTCGTAGCCTATAAAGTTTTCAAATAGATTAATAATAACTTCTCTAGGTTCATCATGCTGAGATGCAAATTCTCCTATTGTATCATCTCTTTTTATATGTATCTTATCTCGTATTGTTTTAATTTGAAGTGGGTCTACCAAAAACAACATTCCCGAGGAATTTTTAATGTGAGCAGCATACATATCTAAATACTCTTGATCAACCATCCCTTCCCCTGCTATATCAAAAAATACTAAGGTTAAAGGATTAATCCCATCATCTTTAAATTTAAACTGGAAAATAAAAGGTTCTTGCTTACCTTCCTTTCGTGTGGAAGTTAACAAATCGCCTCTTTCAAATAAGGGTTCTTCATAATCTTGCTTAAATTTTCTACTGATTTCTGAATTAATTGGAATACACGCCGCATCAAAATTGGCTGCAGTTGTATTTTGAAGGGTATGAATCAAGGATGTCATATAAACTGATTTGCCTACTTGTGAAGCCCCTACAATGGCAATAATATTGCTTGGAGATTTTCCTGAGGTAATGGGTAATATATTGTGGCAATGTGGACACAATCTCTTTTTAGTTGTATATCCATAGGCATCTACTATGCCTACTAAAACATGTCCCGAATAAATGTGTTTGTCTGTGGGTATTGTATAAGGCTCTATAACCGCTTCCATTTCGTCTAATTCATCCAAATCAAGTCTTTCTCTGTATCTATTTAATTTTTCATCTTCTTGGGCGCTATAGTAGCCATCATCTTCTTGGATATGAGTGGCTCTAAACACAACTTCCTCTGGCTGAAATTTATTAAAACAATAAGGGCATACGATATTATAAAATAGAGGTTGCTCTACTTTTGTTTTCTTTTTTAAAAAATCAAATATTCCCATAAAAATTTCTCCTTTATATCTTTATTAGACTGTGTATATCTCCAAATTTCTTTCCATCTGCTAAAAAGATTTTAATGAACTCATCCTTATCAACCTCTATTTCAGCAAACTTATTTTGGCCTGGTTTAATATCTTCAATAAATTGAAACATAATGCCATCTTCTTTACTTGCAGGATAGGACCCTTTTTTCTTAACGTAACAAAACATCTCTTTAGGAATGCTATGTTCTGCTTGAATGGTTATTTTTATAAGTTTTTTATTGGAGAACCACTTAGGTTTTTCTAAAACAGAATAATAGGTATTAATTTTCCCAGTAATAATGATAATTTTGTTTTCTTCATCCAATTGCTTACCAAGGGTCCTCTCATAATAACCCGGGAGATATGGATAGATGGTATAGTCAAACTTTCCAATATGCTCTATTTTTTCTTTATAACCATTTTGCGCTTTATATTCTTCTTTGGTATAGAGCTTTCCAGCTTCTCTAGGGTCTACTTCCTGCCCCACTAGTTTTTTAACCACCGACACATAGTCTACCTGATTGGGCCATTTCCAACGTATGATACAATCATCATTTTTAATAGTATAAGAAATGTCCTTGATTTTATACTCTTCCTCTGTTATTTCTACAATTTCCATTTCTTACCCCTTTCAAAATCTACTACTTACATTGGACCAATACTTCGGTTACTTGGAATATAGCTTTTTTGCTTCATTTTTGCAAATAAAGAAAAGACTGTAAACAGTGTTCCTAAACAAAAAACAGCTAAAAATCGATTCATAAATATTTCTAGTATCATTCCTGAAATAAGCCCCGAAAACGCACCACCTACTATATAGGCCTTGGCTAGGTATCTATTATCAAATATAATACCAACAGAGAGCCCAATAAGTGTCCCAATACCTCCTAAAAATAAGATTCTGAGCATCTTGTAAAGTAGTGAATCAGCTGCTACACCTTGTCTTTTTCCAACAAGCCATCTTGGGTTATCTTTAGAATAGATTTCTTTCATAACGTTTGTAACATCAATACTCTCTTCAACATTGTAAAACTCTCCACCTGCACTATTGGCTATTTGTCGTAGCAGCTCAATTCCCTCGCCTGAGGCATCACTGGGATCTGCCATTCCTATTGTATAGATTACTATTTCTTCTTGTTTATAGGGTGATAAGGTTCCATCTAGGTCTACATAGCTATAGCCATCTGATAACAAAATAACCATAGCCTTTCTACCTTTTTCTGCAGTTTCTTGAATGTGCTGCATTGCAGCATTAAGGGCCCCTGCTATTTCGGTTCCTCCCATTGGCTCAGCTAAGCCCATTATCTTTTCTTTGACCTCTGCCTTCACCCCATCATCTTTAAGGTAAACCATAGGTTGTATCACATAACTTTGGTCATCAAAAGCAATAACCCC
Source organism: Candidatus Epulonipiscium sp. (assembly GCA_012841565.1). Next base: position 8,274 of record DUUM01000016.1, read on the forward strand.
TACTCTTTGATTTTTTTTCATATGATCAATAAAGTCATTAGCGGCATTAAGCCGATCGTTATTAGGATCTGTTTGAAACATACTACCTGATATATCCATGACAATCATCACGTCATTGGGTTTCTTTGGCCCATTATAATCTAGTTGATAAATAAACTGAAATAGTGCCCCACTTACAAAAAGCATCACGAACGTGGCAGGTACTAGATGCAGCCATGAGTTATTTCTATATTCCACTTTCCAGTTAACCCCGTTGATTATAGGTGAAATAATTTCTGCTATCAGACACATAATCCCAATGAAAAAGCTTAGCTGCCCAAAATATAGACCCATTAATAGAGGACCTGGAATATTACCACCTAATTTGTATAGTAGCCATTCACCAACCAAAAATCCCACTACGGTACCAATGAGACTAAAAAAAACGAGCAAAATATTTATTTTTCCTTTTCCCATCTTTTTTCCCTCCTTTAAAATTTATTACTGAATGTTATATCCTGAAGTTTCCCTGTATCCATTCCATGGAATAGGTAACCTTCTTTTATATACAACTCATAGTACTTACGGCATGTTTTACCGTAGATTAAGTCTTGAATCTGAAAACCACCCATAATCTGCAGGACTTCAATACCACTGGTCCGTTTTTCATAGATACACCCAACACTTACGTTGCCACCTTGATCCCCTTTTTTAAAAATATACTGCATTAAATCACTATAGTAGTCTCCAAAATAGTACTTTTCTGTATAAGGATTTTTTTGTGTGTACCGATAAGTATAGATATTAATACTTGAAGCTTCTTCCAAGGTAAAATACAGTTTTTCAAATAAATCTTGCTTGGTCACTGTACTTTTCTCCCCATATTTCATGGTTACATTGGCTCTATTTAAAAGCTCTTTTTCAAAGGATTCTTTAAAAATTCCATCAGATAAAATATATTCTTCACATACTTTAATTAAGCGGCTTATAAAGCTTTCTTCCCCCTCATCTAATAAACTGTAAGGGTTTCCTATAAACCGATCATCAAAATAAAAGTTTTCGACTCTTTGCTTTTCCATTGTTAGTAATATGTTTTCCACTACTGTTTGATAATACTCTTCAATATTCTTTTCTAGATAGCCATCCTGATTTTTTTCATAAGAAAGAACAGCTGCTTGAATAATAGATTTTATTTTGCTTAACTTGGCTGTTTGTTCCATACTTTTTTCATAAATTTTTTCTATTTCTTCTTCATAAACTTTTACAAGGTTTATTTGAATCTGAAGGATAAGAATTTCTAGCTTTTTTTCATAGATTGTCTGAAATAATAGCCTTTTTATCTTTCTCATATTTCTCTTTTCAGCTAAAGGAATCATGGATAACTGATGCATATTAATCCGGCTATCATATAATTCATTTAGTTCATTGTTTAACTGAGCCATCTCTTGAGCCAACATCTTCTCTACACTATGAAGTTCTAGTAAAATAGTCTTTTCAACATCTTTTTCTGCCCAAAAAAACGGATGTAAGTCTTTTAAAGCTGTATCTTTTCTATGTTCTTCAAATTGAGTCATGGCTATCTTTTGAAAGTTATCTTCAAAAAAGACCCTAGCCACATCCCCATATAAGTTATTTTCTAGTTCTCTAAAGGTTTGCTTGGTTGCCTCATTACATTTCATATTGACTGATAATATACCTTGCATATCTTCTAACTTTTCAATGCTTGGGACGATTTGAGTCGCTACCTTTTTTAAAGATATACCATCATATCCAAACAATTCCCCCCTTAAGCTTTCATTCTCAATTCCTTCATTTTTTATCTTCTCAACTATATAATTATAAAAATGTAGGAGAACTGTAAATGCAATTCTTTGGTTTGGCCTTTGTACTTTTCCCAAACCCATAGAAATATAAGTATTTTTGTTTTCATTAGCTGTGAGCTGTTGTTTAAATTTTACGTCATTATAGATTTGGTTGTTGGTTTCATCAAAACCTTTAACATCATATCTGTTTTTTAATACATTCATTGTTGCAATCATTCTATGGTTATTTTCCATATGTTTATTGGCCAAAATACCTTTTTCATTTTTATCACTTAATAAATAAGTTAAATTAAAAAGTGGGGCGCCCTCCTCTTTAACTTCAAGAGAAATGCCCCCTTCTAATATTTCAAGATTAGCCTTAAATGAAAAATCATAGGATTGCATATATTCTAATTCCCTAAAAAAGCTCATGGCAATAGCACAGTTCACACTGTAATTTTCTTCTTCTTTTTCTTGTATTAAGCCATAAAAATCTATAGTGACTTGTTTAAACACTTCACTTAATTTGCTTTTTAGAAGAACACTTATATCTTGCACTAGAACATTCAAGGGGTCATCTACTTGTGAGATGATGCAAATATGCACTTTCTCACAAGTGGTATATAGTTTCCCCAATTGTGATATTTGATTTCTGATTTTACCAATGGTTTGGTTTAGTTCTAAAAGATCCTTGGAATCTGCATAAAATAGGTTATATAAATCATGCCTATATTGCTTGTTGTTATCTTTTGGCTTCTTTACTTTAAAGGAATACACATTATTCTTCTGTTCACTAACTGTTTCACTTATCTGAAGAAATAACATTCCCTCTCCATTTTGCCACTTTTCTAAGACCTCTTTGCGGATATTATTGAGTGCCTCTTTTGATTTATCTCCTATAAATACAAAAAGAATTGGATTCCTAATGGTTCTAGTTTCATCCCCCTTGTAAATCTCTTCTTCAATTTTCTGTGTATATATTTGCGAGAAATCCTGAAGTAAACTTTCCATAAGTCCTCCTGACATCTTTTAATCTAGGTTTCTTCTGATTTTATTTAAGTTAAATAATACCTGTTTGTAGAAGGTATATATGTCTTCCCCATTTGCTAATTCATCTTTTTCATAATCTAATTCTTCTTTTCTTTCACTATAGCTTTGAATTAACCCATCTAATTTTAAGATAAGCTCGCTTATATCCTCAGATGATGTTAATATTGTATTTCTTTTGACTGCTTTTTTCATTATCATTGCTTTTTGTTTAGCTGGTAAATTACAGAATTTATCATAGATAACATACTCATAGTAATTCTTAACATCCAGTAAGTTGACAAATGGCTCCCAAGGATCTTCCTCAAGATCTTTATCATAAATATAAATTGCACCTTTTTTCTGAATCGTATCTGTATACATGACTTGGATAAATTGGTCTATTAATTCTTCCTCTTCTTGATGTTGACCTAAAATCTCCTTAAATTCATTCAGTTTAGATTCAATTTCATGAATTTTTGCTAATTCACCTTGAACCGCTCTAATAGCATGTGGTGAACGAGTAAAATTCTCCTTAGCTCTTTCTTTATTAATACTTCTAAAGACATCTCTTTTACCTTTAGTTTCTATGCCACTTTCTATGCCAGATCCTATACCATCTTCTAATAACTTCTCCAACATATGGATGCATTTTTTTAATTCTCCCATATTAGGTTTATCAGATGCTAGGTTAATGTCATACTTCCCTATCATTTGGTTAAGATTTAAATTTCCTGTCACCATATAGTCATATCGATTGCTCGTTGCTTGAGAGATATCTTTTTCCTGGATAATTTTCTTTTCTAACGCTTCCTCAAAAATAGCATTAACCCGTTGGTTTTGTTCTTTAACTCTAGGGTTATTATAGGTATCTCCCCATGAAGCTTCAGGAATTGGTGATGGTAATTCAACCCAGTTTTCATTGACTGTTTGAACTAAATGGCGGCCAATACCTTCCCGATCTAGAATGGTTTTTTCATAGCTTTCTTCGTATACCTTAAGTGGGGTATATACATAAAGCGGTATTCCATTTTTAGTATTCAGCCAGAAAATTCTATTTTTAACTCTACTTTCTTTAATGGTAAAGTTAGATTTTCCTAAAGCGTTGGTTTGGTAGTTTCTAATTCCCTTTAAAATGCTCGGTGCTTGTACTGGAACAGATACAAATCCCCATGATGGAAAATGAAGATGCCCTGTACTATTATTCATATGGAAAATTGAAATTGCATCCTCATCAAGCTGACTTGCAATTTTTCTTTCTACAAGTTTATCAATGGCTTCTTCATCTCCAAATTTAATGAGTAAAAACTCTTCCATTGATTTTGTAATGAGATCTCCAAAATGATCTGTTAGAAAATCTGAAATAGAGCTAACGATATCCATCTCTTGATCTTTAAGCCACTTGTTAGAATGTGTTAGAAGATTGCTTGTGAAGTCCCGAATAAGCTCATCACCACTTTGTTCTTTCATGAGTTTATCTACTTCTTTAACAATATCTGGTATGCTAACAACATTCCAGTAATACGTTTTTTTACCTTGGTAATTGACTTCTTCACCTTGGGTTAAAATATTTCCATTTTTTTCAAAGATATCATTTAAAGCATTGAGTACTTCTGTAAATACATTATACATACGAGAGTTTTCTTGGTTTAATAACTGATATAAGTCCTCATAAAACTCAATCATATATTCCGTACGAATGAGGTCTGCACGCAGACCATATTCCATTATTTTTGCTGATATATAGACATTTTTCTTTTTATCTTTAGAAATAAAAGCGCTTCTTGCATCTGCTAATTTTTCATTTGCCCTTTCTGCTGCATCTTGTATATCTTGTGGCATTCTTTGTCTTGTGGTCTTTAAACTCTCAATGTGGGCTAAGATAGTTTTTAAAACCGAAAAACCGTCCCCATTATAGATAAGTCTTGAAATATAAATAGGGCCTTGTTCAGGATGTAGAAATACGCGATTAGCCTGATCTTGAAAGACTTCTAAAATTTCTCCTGGGAGCTGTTTTTTAACCTTTACATATTCTTCAATAGCCCTGGCTAAATAGCCTGTTTCAAGCTCTGTATCAATATTAATAACCTGTGTTTTGACTAAGTTGTTAAAACTTAGTCTTTCACTATTTTCGTAGCCTAAAAGGGGTTCTGGAACCCTTTCTTCAAAGCGCCTGATCACATTATCTGTATCAATTTTAATTTTTCTTTCAAACTCCCCTACATCTTCTTGTGTTGGCGCTGATTCAAACATCTTCTCGATTTTCTTAAATAATCTATAAGCTAAATAGGTGGTCATCTCTTCGATTGGAAGAACAGCTGATGAAGCACCAATAATATTATATTTATAGTTAGCTGAGAAAGTCGTTGTCATCTGGGCTATATTCATATTAATGTTACTGATATAATCATGAATAGCAAATTCTTCACCCGAGTTTTTTTCCTCACTTGCCATAAAGTTTGTAATGTTTTCTGCTGTCACATTCATACAATAGTCATATGCGTTTTCTAATTGCTTACCTTCTGTATTGGTTGCTGAGATTAAATGGCACAGATTAAACGGTGGCAATGGTGAATCTACATTTAAAATATTACCATATGATTGTTTAAATCGTTCGCCTCTTTCATCTACGTTCATCCAGTAATCTAATTCTTTAAGAGCCGCATATCCATTTTTCTTAATATAATCTCTTGTGTGTGAGCTTAAGCTATTATTAGACAAGTTTACATCGGGTGTAAATAAGTAACCTAGCTGATTAACCCTGTCCACCCCACTACTGCCATATTCTTTTTCAATGATTCCCCTTACAATATAGGCTATATCTAAATAACAACCACTTCCAGTCCCACCTGATAAACCTGTCAGCACAAAAACAATTAGTTTTTTATTGGTCCCTTTGGATAATATATTTATTTTTTTCTCTATACTTTGTACGACCTGTGTGATTTTTGTAAATAACAATAACCTTCCTGCTTGTCTATTTCCCGATGCTCCGCCAACACCATCTGATATGCTAAGCTCTGGGGATAGCCAATCTGTAATATACGGCTCTAATATACTTCTATTTTGTAAGATACCGCCTACTTCTGAATTTGAAAGTAAAACAAATTCATTAATAGGATCAAGGCTAATTCCTTTATAATTTTTACGCAGTTCTTGCTCGTTTGTTTCAAATCCCATAAATTCAATATTAGCTGGTTTCTCCTGCTTTTTCCTAGTCATAGGATCCTCCGGTAGCTTAAACCTTCGATTAATCTGATACTTTAATCTCAACAGGGCATCAATTCCTGTTCCACCTAGTCCAATAACGAGCATTGGGTTATCAATGGTTTCAACGCGAATCTTTTCACTAACGATTCCGCCTCCAAGACCAACATCTAATTGCTGTATATGTTCTCTTACTACTGCTTTCATATAGTACCTCCTTGTATCTCTTGTTTTATTTTATGTTAAATATTCTAAGTAAATTGTATCGTCTACATTATGAAGGCCTATTGTAATACGGTCCCCATCCTTAAGCTCATACCCTTTTGAAGCATCTATCACTCTACCTGATTTCTCTACATTATTATCACCGTTATTAATAATCAAAATGCGATCATTTTTAGTGGGCACAAAGGATATACTTTGGGTTTCTTTTAATGCAGGATCTAGTTGTAAGAGTTGATGTAGTGTAAACTTACCTTTAAACGTATTCAGTTTTTTATAAACAGGACTGGTTTTCTTACCTGTATTATCATCTTGCTGCTCTATTACGATTTGTCCTACAAAGGGTTTTGTAATTTTTTTATAGTAAGTAAGGCCCAGTACGCCTATTAATGCTAAAATCAATGCACTAATGCCTGCTATTACGAGTGCCCACGAGAAGCCTTTTGGTTCCTTTTCTTCTTTTTCTACTTTGGGAACTTGTGGTTTGGACGTTCCTTTAGCTGACGCCTTAAAATCATACACATCACTCTGTCTCAAAAAGCTTGGATGTTGAGCCATAGCTGTTAGCTGGTACTCATGGGCATCCGGAACCACATAATTTCCTTCAAAACCACTGCCTGTGTTGACTAATTGAATCTCTTCTTCTTTTAATGTATCCATATCTTTGACTAGAATAGAACCTACTACATCTTTATATAATTCGGGATCTTGAATAGCTACTTGGTTATTTTCAAAAAAAGCTTTAAAGTCTATTGTATCCCCCACCGTTACCGTGCTTGGTATAGGATCTAATGCTAAACCTAGACTATAATTGAAAATCAAATTTATTTTTATCTTATCGCCGTCTATTCCTTTAACTTTTAGTACCCATTCTCCTTGGTCAGGATCTAGTATCTTTAATAACCCATATGTATTGGATTTTGAGTAAATGACTTCACTAGATGGAATGCCAACTTGCCCTCCTGATGGGTTATATAATTCAAGTTCCACATCCTGGTTAGACATAATAGAGATATTGGCTTCTTTTACATTGGCATTAGGAATATTAATAGGCACCTCTTGAAAATCACCATTTCCTGTTATAGGGGCTATATTTGTAATTTTAAGTTGGGAATGATCTGCAAAAATCTCACTTAATATATCTGGTAGATCACTTGCTGTTTTAGTGGAAAAAAACTTGCCACCTGTTTCCGCTGATATCTCTTCTAGAAAATCAGAGTTTAGTTTCCCATCGGCATTAAGACCGATTGTATACATGGGATAGCCTTCTTTTTTAGCTTGCTCTAATATCTCTTTCATATCTTTGTCTACATCATCTTCTGTCCTACTATTATTCTTACCAAGATCATTGTTACCATCTGCAAGGATAATAATCAGAGGTTTGTTTTGAGGATCCTTGTTTGTATCTAAAATTTTCACTGCTCTTTTAAGGCCTAGAGATATATCTGTATCTCCACCTGGCTTTAGTCCTTTTACAAAATCTTTAAACTCTTCTTTTTCTTTTTCATCATCTAAAGATACCATGGCTCTTTCATTAACTACTTTGTCAGAATAAGCTACCAGTCCAATTTTATCACCTTGTGCCGACATCATATCTGTAAATAGCTTAATAGCCTCTTGGGCTAATCTATTAGGATCACTGGCTTTCATAGAGCCGCTGACATCAATAACTATCATGGCGTCAATATTCGTTGCATTTGGATCCTTCCCGTAGATTGGATGGGTAAAGGCTAATTGTTGTATCAAGAATATACTCAGTAAAAAAACTATTAATCGTTTGTTTTTCATAGTGTTTCTCATATTTCTGCCTCCATATATGTAAGATTAAAAATGTTATCTATTTGCCTGTTTAGTATACCATAATCACATTTTCTTTTCATTATTATCTTCCCATTTAATTGAATTGAATTGTGGTTGAGCCGCCCCACTTTCCTATCCTTATACTCTTTATGCTATAAAGGAGAAATGAAATAAATTTATTTTACAGATTAAAACCATGGCATACTCATTAAAATACGAGTATGCCATGGTTTTAGTCTGTTTTATAATTTTATTTAACGGATCCTAACATGCCTTCTACAAACCTTCTTTGCATAGCAAAGAAAAGAAGCGTTGTTGGAAGGGTTGCTATAACAATTGCAATCATAATAACACCAAAATCAGGCTGGTAGGCCGAAGATAAAGATGATATGACCAGTGGCAACACCTTTTTATCTGGTGTCTGCAATATAATTAAAGGCCACAAGAAGTTATTCCAATTAGCCATAAATGTTATGATTGCAGCAGCCGCCTACGGTGTTATAAGAGTTTATATACATAAACTAGATGATATGCTTATCTGTGAAATTATTGATAGCGGAGATGGAATTGACCCCCATAATTTGCCTGATTTGACCATTAAGGAGCAGCAGACAAAACACTTTACTGGCATAGGAATTAAAAATGTTGATGAGCGTATTAAAATAATTTATGGCCACGATTACGGCGTTTCTATTGTCAGTCAAAAAGGGATAGGAACTTGTGTCACCATCACCTTGCCACTTTCAAAAGAAATCCCATAAAACAACAGCTGTACCTTGTTATTTTATTATTTCATCTAACTCAGCTTCAGTTAAATATCGCCATTTTCCTACTTGTATACCATCTAGGGTGATGTGCATAATCTTAATACGTTTTAGCTTGACGACATTGTAGCCAAAATGCGAACACATTCTACGAATTTGTCTATTTAATCCTTGGGATAAAGTGATCTTAAAGCTACGATCATTTATTTTCTCTATTTTGCATTCTTTTGTTACGGCATGCTCTTTTTTAACGGGATTAAATATTTTCACCCCATTTGACATTCCCTTAATAAAATCAGCCGTTATTTGTTTATTGACAGTTACAATATATTCTTTTTGATGGTTGTTTTCTTCCCTAAGAATTTTATTGACGATACTTCCATCGTTGGTTAAAAGAATGAGTCCTTCTGAATCCTTATCTAACCTACCAATTGGGAAAATCCTTTCTGGATAATTGATAAAGTCAATTATATTACCTTTAATATGTCTTTCTGTGGTACAAGTAATGCCCACTGGCTTATTAAAGGCAATATAAACATCATTTTCTTTTTTCTCCAAAGGTTTATCATCTACTGAAACTTGATCTCCCTCTTTTACCCTAGTGCCTAAAACTGCTATTTGATCATTAATCTTTACTCTTTCCTGCTCTATTAGCTTATCTGCTTCTCTTCTCGAGCATATCCCTGTAGCGCTAATATAACTATTTAATCTCATGTTTATCTCCTTTAGTCATTTTGTTTATTTATTCTAAGTATGTTCCTACAATTTCGCCGTAAAACAACACATGTACATCATTGTCTGGATAAAACTTCTGACTCATACCTGACTGTAGAGCTTGCGGCTCTAAAACTTGTTTATAAACTACTTTGCACTCGTAGTGCAAGTTGCACCCTGCAATAAGAGGCGCATTAACTTTATTGGCTCTTGTTTTTTGTAAGTTGCAACTTTTAAATTTATCTAGATCTCTACCAGATTTTGTTCCACAAAGGGCTAGTTCTTTTACAAATTCATCCCCAAATGGGATGCTAACTGTGAACTCTTCTGCATTCTTAAGCATCTCATATGTATGCCTTGAATAGCGTACCATAACCATAAACACTGGCTTTCTCCATATATAACCTAGGCTTCCCCAGGCAATTGTCATTGTATTATCTTCACCTTCATGGGTTACACTGAGGAAGGCCCCTTTAGTGAGTCCCTCTAATACTTCTTGTGCATACTCATTATACTTGATTTCTTGCATGTTATCACTCTTTCCTTGTTGATATAAAACTCTTATTTATAATCATATGCTATATCTTTTATATAAGTGCCAAATAGAGCCCTATTAATTTAGAATAGACTAAACTAATAGGGCTGTAATAAACTTTGTAACTAGGTTATATGAAATCTTTTCGCATAGGGGTGAAGATATCAAGTAGCACGCCTTTTTTAAGACATTTACAGCCATGCTCGACATTATCTGTCTTAATCATTGTATCTCCTGATTTTACAACTTTCTTTTCACCTTCAATTTCAAACTCAAATTCGCCACTTACAACATAAGTAATTTGAGTATGTGGGTGATGATGAAGACTACCTATAGCCCCTTCTTCAAAAGAATTTTCAACACACATCATCTCTTCATTGTATGCTAATACTCTTCTTGTAACGCCATCAGCCGCTTCACAAGGTTCTACGTCTTTATAGAACACCCATCTTTGATTTAACATTGCCTCGCCCCTTTATGTCTTTTTTATATTCCTTCTAATTATACCATAAATACTAAAAATACCAACTAGTCTATCGTGATAATACCCATAAATACTAAAAATACCAACTAGTCTATCGTGATAATACCCATAAATTAAGCTATTTATGATATAATTAATTCTAAAATATACGCTATAAAGTAAGGAGCATTTAATTATGAATAGATGGATAGATTTAAGAAGCGATACAGTAACAGAGCAACCTAATTTTATGAGAGAGGCTATGTTTAATGCCGTAGTCGGCGATGATGTATATGGTGATGACCCAACAGTAGCTACTCTTGAAACTTTAGCTGCCCGCATGATGGGCAAAGAGGCCGCTCTTTTTGTCCCTAGTGGAACCTTTGGCAACCAACTTGCCCTTTTTACCCATTGTAACCAGGGGGATGAGGTTATTTTAGGTGATGCGTCTCATATCATCGCCCACGAAGTTGGGGCCGCCTCTGTTATAGCCGGTGTACAACTTAGATCTATTGATAGTGATACTGGTGTATTATCGCCGCTTGATATAGAAAAAAGAATAAGAGTTGGTAATGATATACACTACCCAAAGACAGAATTAATCTGTGTTGAAAACGCCCATTCTTCTGGCCATGTGATCCCTCTTAGTAATATGAAAGATATTTTTGAGCTAGCTAAAAAATATAACCTCCCTATCCACCTAGATGGGGCAAGAATATTTAATGCTGCTATTGCTTTAGGCGTAGATGCTAAAGAAATTACCCAGTATTGTGATTCCCTTATGTTTTGCCTTTCAAAAGGCCTCTGCTCACCTGTGGGTTCTATATTAGCTGGTGATAAAGCCTTTATTGATATAGCACGTAAAAAAAGAAAACTAATGGGTGGTGGTCTTCGGCAAGCTGGTTTTCTTGCAGCAGCGGGCATTGTATCCCTTACCCAAATGGTAGACAGACTACACGAAGACCATGATCTTGCTAAGCTGCTGGCTAGTGAGCTTTCTAAGTTTCCTGAGATTACAGTAGACCTTAATAATGTACACATTAATATGGTGTTCTTTAAATTTAACGACCCTACTATGGATATTACTAAGCTTGTGACTTTCTTCTTAGACCATCATATTAAAATCAATGGGGCTGAAAATGGTGACATGAGATTTGTAACCCATTACTGGATTACCAAAGACGACGTTTATACGGTTGTTGCACTACTAAAAACCTTTTTAAACGCCTAGGTGTTACTTGTTTGAATATCCATATTTATTCTACCATCCTTAATCTCAAGAATCCGGTCCGCTTGCTCGGCTATTCTTTGATCATGGGTAATCACAATAAATGTTGATTTAAATTCTTTATTTATATCCTTGAGCAGCTTATACACGATTTGGGTTGTTTCTGAGTCAAGATTTCCCGTTGGTTCATCACCTAATATTATTTTGGGGTTATTAATTAGGGAACGGGCAATGGCTGCTCTTTGTTGTTGCCCTCCTGATATATCTGTTGCCCTGTTATTTCGCACATCAGTTAGACCTACTAATTCTATTAGATCATTGGCTCTTTTGGTCGCCTCAGCCGTTACTTTATTATGCTTAATTCTATAAGGAATGAGTATGTTTTCGAATACGGTAAACTCAGGTAATAAATAATGAAATTGAAAGATAAAGCCAATGGTTTCATTTCTTAGGCTAGATAAATTATTTTTATTAAAATTTGAAATGTCTTTGCCTTCAATTAGCACCTGGCCACTTGTTGCCCGATCTAATGTTCCTATTATATTCATCAAGGTGGATTTGCCACTCCCTGAAGCGCCTATAATAGACGTAAATGAGCTTTCTGCAAAGGTTAAGTTTACATCAAATAAAACCTGGGTCTTTATTTTTTCTCCGTATATTTTATTGATATTTTTAAGTTCTAATATATTAGCCATTCTTAATCACCTCTATTGGATTCAGTTTGGACGATTTTCTAGCTGGTATAAGGGCTGCTAGAGTAGATGAGACAATAGCTATAATGACTGAACCTGTTATAAATGTATAATCTAAATAAAATGGAACCAAAGATGTTCCATCAGGATTTTTTACAAACTTAGAAAACACATAAGTCAGTCCAATACCTAGGCCTGTTCCTATAATAGCTCCTATTGTCCCTAGTATGAGTCCTTGAAATAGGAAAATAAGACTAGCCGTACTATCCTTTATTCCCATTGCTTTTAGGATTCCTATTTGCCTTGATTTTTGCACAACTGATATGGCCAGTACTGAGGAGATTCCTAGCAAGACAGCAAGGAGTACAAAAACTTGAATCATGTAACTAGAGGCTGATTGGCCTGCAAGACCTGATAATAATTGCTGGTTTTGAGATTTCCAATTTGTTACTTCTAACGCATCACTACTTAATAAAACTCCTACATCATCAGCAATGATATCCGCACTAAACACATCCTCAATTTGTGTTTCGATAGCTGTTAGCTCATTTTGTTTATCTAAAAGATACTCTGCATTTTCAAGGGTCATAACTGCCCATGAACTATTAATACTAGCCACCTTAAAGTCGTAAATGCCAACTATTTCTACTGTGGCTGCTCTAGCACCTTGGGTTGTTATTTCTACCTGATCTCCTAGACTTACGCCCATCTTTTGGACTAAATCCTTCCCAAACATTACTTCTGAACGCCTTTGGGGAATTCTACCACTCATTATTTTATCCCGGAAATCATAGATTTTATTAGCATCTGCAAATTTTAATCCTCTTATTAAAATCGGATAAGATTCTTCATTTGCTAATACTAGTGCTGGGGAATCTAACGCTTTTGATACAGCCGAAAATCTCTTATCTGCTTTAAGATTTACTATTAAGACCTCTTGGGTATCAAAATAATCTTCATTGCCTCTTGGTATGATTGTTATATGAGATGAACTGCCTATTGTTGTATCGACCAATGATCTTTGCAGACCATCAATTAATGAACCTATAAATATTTGCACTGAAACACCTATGGCAATTCCTATGACAATAAGGAGTGTCTGCCCCTTATTTGAGTTTAAAAACCTTCTTGCTATACTAAAGGCTAAATTCATGCTTACATCACATCCTTATTCAAATTCACCGTATCTTTAATTCTACTTCTCCTTATTATATTCGACCTTATAGTACAAAGCAAATGATTATTACATAATAATCATTTGAAAAAAGCTGATAACTCTTAAGGTTATCAGCTTCTATATGTTTCTTTATTTAAAATAAATTTCCCCAAATTTTTTCTCTAAATAATCTGTAAAATATTTTGGATTTAATTCCTCACCTGTGGCCTCTTTCATCAGCTCTCCTGGCGATTTCAATCCGCCGTATTGATGAATTTTTTCATTTAACCAGTGAACAATAGGCGCAAAATCTCCCTTTTCAATACACTGATCAAAGTCAACATCTTGCTCCATGGCATGTAAAACTTGTGAAGCATAAGCCGTACCAACTGCGTAAGACGGAAAATATCCAAATAGTCCTGAGGACCAGTGTGTATCTTGAAGAACCCCTACTGAATCCGTAGGTGGAGTAATTCCCATGTAGCTCTCATATTTTTCATTCCATACTTTCGGTAAATCTTCAACTTCAATTTCTCCCCCAATAAGGGCTTTTTCGATCTCATATCGAATGATAATGTGAAGGCAATAAGTGAGCTCGTCCGCCTCAGTTCTAATCAACGATGGCTTAGCAATATTAATTGCTTTATAAAAAGCTTCTTCTTTCACTCCTTCAAGTTGAGGGAAATAAGATTTGATTTTAGGTAGAATATACCCAACATAACCTTTGCTCCGACCGATTAAGTTTTCAAAAAATCTAGACTGTGATTCATGGACTGCCATAGATACGCCACCTTCTAACACCGTAAAGGCGTAGTCTCTAGAAACACCTTGTTCATATATTCCATGTCCTCCCTCATGAATCGTGCTTAGAACAGCACTCATGAGGTTGTCTTCATAATAATGAGTCGTTAAACGCACATCATCTGCGCCTATATCAAGGGTAAAAGGATGCTCACTTTCTTTTAGCATGCCACCTTCAAAATCAAACCCTAACTCTTTTAAAATTTCAATTGAAAGCCTTTCTTGGTCTTTACAACTAAAAGACTGATGCAAAAACTCATCTTTGATCGGTTGTCCTTCTTGGTCAATCTTCTTAATTAAAGGAATAATGGTCTCTTTTAATTGTTCAAAAAACTGATCCAACATCTCAACTGTCATTCCCGGTTCAAAATCATCTAATGCTTTATTATAGGGGTGCCCAGTATAGCCCCTATAGTCTATAAATTTTCTTGTATAGGATACAATCTCTTCTAAATGAGGTTTAAAGAATTCAAAATCATCTAGATCTTTTGCTTTTTCCCAGGCTGATTCTGCATTTGCTACTACTTCTGTATACTTCATCACTTCTTCTTTGGGAATCTTTGTATTATCATCGTAGTCTTTACGGCATTCTCTTACCATGGCTAATGTTGCTAGGTCTAGCTCCTCTTTATTTGCTTCTAGAACTTCTAAAACCTGCTTCATTTCATCTGATGTTTGTATAGCATAAATATCTCCTGCTAAGACACCCCTTGCAATAGCACGGGTTGCAACGCCTTTTTTTGTTGCGCCTGTGGCTTGGTCCCACTCAAATATAGAGGATGCATAGATATAAGCTTTCATTCTTTTTTGTAGTTCCATTAATTGTTCAATTGTTTTTTTCATTTCGTCCTTCTCCTTCAAGTTAGTTTATAGGATTAATTTCTTTCTGTTTGATAAGCCTTTGGCATAGCAAATATACTGGCAAAAATAATCACCATAGAAAAAAGTGTAATAATTATAATGCCTTTGTACTGGCCTCCAAAAAATGTTAGGTGTTTTATTAATATGCCAAGAAATGCCCATAGGGTAACGAAAGCATAAGGTGCATCTTTTTTATAAAATACAAATTTTAGGGTAATAATAGTGGCAACTAGAATAAGGATCATTGTCCACGTGGCAGGTGCAATTCCAAAGCCATCCCAGTTAATACTCACTAAAAAAGCCGTAATATTAGCAATGGTTGCAACAGAGATCCAACTTAAATAAATGCTAAAAGGCCATTGTACTGTTATCTTTTCTATTATAGAATCCCCACTATTTGTATTAACCTTTTCATAAATATCAATGAGGGATATAAGTAGTATTAACATAATCACGACAGATATGAATATTTTTTCATAATGCCAAGCGAATATCCAACCAGCATTGGCCAAAGATGCAATGAAAAATGACCATCCTATACTAGATACCACGTCTACGTATTCTTTTTTCCCTTTTGAGAAGAAACCTAATTGGTAAATAACAAATAATCCCAATGCAAAATAAATAACACCCCATATAGCGAATGTAATCCCTGCTGGTGCAAATAAATTAGGATAGGAATCTGAAATTTCCCCTGTTGTTTTTCCATTAAGAGGAATGGTATTGGCTAGTCCATTCACAACAATGGTTAAAATAAATCCTATTACATTTAAAATCTGAAATAGCTTTACCTTTTTTGTATATGCATCTGTCATTACTTTCACACCTTTCTTTATTTTAATATTGATTATGCTGGTTTAAATTATAAAATAGTAAGAATCTAAAAGATAAGGTTCCTTATATTTAACTGCTAATTTCCATAACATATTTTTAATCTTAGATAAAGGTATTTCCCCCTCCTCATATATTGCTATATGCTTCAAAAAATTTGTTTTTTCTTTTTGTGATACCGTATTCTTAAAATAGCCCCAAACATGAAGGGCTCCGTTAAGGGAGTTGCCTATTGTATATTCTTTTTCCATAGCCTCTTCAATTAAATTGTAAAACTCTTGTGCTGGGTAATTCTTTTTTTCCTTTAGTAACTGCCGTATAGCAGTATAATTAGCTGGGGCATTCTCAAGGATTGTATACTTATACTTCCCCCATTCCTGTTCTAGCTTATTAATCTTTTTATCATCAGAGGTTGTATTGATACACTTAACTGCTGATAGGTTTTTATCTTTTACTTCTAGCATTATATCAATCTCTTGACCGTTAATTTCTTTATAGTAGGCCATAAAGTCATTAATCCCTGTGGTTTTAGAATGTCCTCCTGGTTTTTTTTCAGGATCCTGCTGAGAGTAATGAATCTTTTGTTTTCCATCACCAGGTTTCCATGTTTGCTTTGCCTGGTTAATCCAGTATAAATCATTGTGCTCATTGTCACATTTGTTGATTTCATGGTGTAAATTATCAAACACAACTGGTATTCCTAGGCTTTCTCCGATATTAAGGACGTCCTTAATAGTGTATGAGCGATCATCATTTTCTATCACCAGATGGTCCTTTATATCCTGCTCCAACTTGTTATAGCTTAGGGCAAACCTCTCTATTGCTTGGCTTTTATCACCATATACCCCACCAATATGAAGTATCATCTTATTTTCCCGTCCGCCACCTAAACTACGTAGTAGCTTGGTGTGGTAATCTAGGTCTAATGTAGCCCTTTCAACAACTTCTGGATTGGGAGAGTTTAACACTGTATATTGTCCTGGGTGCATAGATATTCTCATATTGCTTTTTCGGATTTTTGTAGCAATTGCGCCCAGTTGATCTGAAAATAGTTCCCACCAGTTTAAGGTGTTAACATGGCTTGAGCCAAAAGGTATTATATCTGAGCTAATCCTAAAGAGTTTTATATTGTTTTCAATGTTATAGTCAATAATATTTTCTAAGGACTTTAAGTTGTGGGCAATTAATGCTAGCAATTTTTCCTCGGTTGCATTATCCATTCGACAACTTTTCATATTAGTACTGGGAACGCCTACTGTTAAACACGCATATCCTATACTCACTGCAGCACCCCTTTATTGGTTATATTATACAGCTTTTCTTTATCTCTATAACGGTATTCCCTTGGTGTTACCTGAAAGGTTTCTTGAAAAACACGGTTAAAAGTCCTTTGACTATTAAATCCTGAATCATTACATATTTGGGTAATAGTATGGTCTGTGGTACTCATCAACATGGTGGCATAATTTAATCTTACGCCATTAATATAGTCATTGAAATTAGTATTTAATTTGTTTGAAAAAATACGAGATAAGTAGTACTTACTGACCCCTAGTTCATCTGCAATACTATCTAATGACAGATAATCCCTAAAGTTTTGAGAAATATAATTGACTAACTGATAAATTAAACCATGGAAATCTGAATCTTTATTATTGATAAGATTAAGTTCTGGTAAGATCCTAGCTAGAATTAACTGAATAAACGCTTTACATGCAGATAAATTTTTGACTTCATCCATTTCTTTAAAAAGAGCATGCATGGCAAAAGCAACATCCTCATGCAAATTTTCTTTAAGCACAAAGGAATCATGTGCATGATAGTTAATTAGTTTATTCATATGTTCCCCTGTTAACATAAGCCCACATATGACGGTTAAAGCAGTATTTAATGGCGATTCTTGTGACAATTGCGTATCATAACTGTGAATTATATTAGGAAATATAATAATAAAATCACCTTTTTTAAAGACCTTTTTATTATTGTTAATAGTCATTTTTATTTCATTTTCTAGGACATAAACCATTTCTAATTGAGAATGAAGATGTAATGGAAAATTCAACCCAATTGAATGGAATACCCGTATATTTTCATTTAATTTCTCATAAAACGGAATCATTTCTTCATCCTTCCTAAGTGCAATATTTGGCTATAAATCAATTGTTTATGTCCAGTATTCTAGTAATAATTACCTTATAATATATATTATAACACGAACTTAGGAGGAGATGTAACATGAAACACCAGTTAGGGATTATTGGTTATGGCGGTATAGGTAGTTGGCATTTTAACAATATTACAGAAAGAATACCTAACATTAAAGTGAAGGGAATATATGATATTCGTAAAGAAGCAACTGACAAGGCAAGGGAAAATAACTTGTATGTCTATGATACCCTTGATGATTTATTAAACGATAAAGATATTGATATTGTGACCATTGCAACTCCCAATGACTTCCATAAGGATTTGTCTATTAAATGTCTACAACATGGTAAAAATGTTATTTGTGAAAAACCAGTAACGATGAATGCTGCAGAGTTAGAAGAAATCATTCAGGTTTCAAAGGAAACTGGAAAACTATTCTCAGTTCACCAAAATAGACGCTGGGATAAAGATTATAAAATAATTGAAAAAATCTTAGCTGATCATACCATTGGAGATGCCTATTTTATAGAAAGCCGTGTTCTTGGATCAAGACAGGCACTTCATGGCTGGAGAGGATATGCTGTTAATGGTGGCGGTATGGTTTATGACTGGGGCGTCCACTTATTTGACCAATTACTCAACTTAATAAAGAGTCCAGTGGTTTCTGTTTCAGCACATTTGTTTTCTGCCTTTTCTACAGAAGTTGATGATAACTTTAAAGCGTTCTTACAATTTGAAAACGGCATTTCTGCTGTGGTAGAAGTTTCTACTAATTGCTTTATTCATCAGCCTAGGTGGCACGTTTCTGGTAAAGAGGGTACTGTCGTTATCAATAACTGGGATTGTGAGGGTAAAATCGTTAAACTTGCTACAGATAAGACGCTTAAATGGGAAGATGATATTGTCTATACTGCAGCAGGACCTACTAGAACCATGGCCCCAAGGCCTGACGAAACAACTAAGCAGCTCGAGCTTCCTTCAGTAGAAACTGATTGGGCTAATTATTATAAAAACATTATAGATGTTCTTGATAACAAAGCTGAGTTAATCGTAACCCCTGAACAAGCTCTACGCGTTATGCGTCTAATTGACGTCATTTTCGAATCATCCAAAACTGGAAACCCATTAACATGCAAAATATAAGGAGGAAAATTATATGAAAACGACTAAGAAAGCACTTATCTTTCAAGGTGGCTGGGATGGCCATGAGCCACAACTAGTTTCAAAACGTTTTGCAGATATTTTAGAAAAGAATGGTTTCGAAGTTGAAATCAGCGATACCTTAGATTGCCTTGCTGATTTAGATAAATTAATGGCACTAGACCTAATTGTCCCTTGCTGGACCATGAGTGAGATTAACAATGATTATGTTGTCAATATAGCAAAAGCTGTAGGGGCTGGCGTGGGGCTGGCAGGGTGTCATGGTGGCATGTGTGATTCTTTCCGCCAAAATACTGAGTGGCAATTTATAACGGGTGGCCAATGGGTAAGTCATCCTGGTGGAGATAATATCGATTATACCGTCCATATTAATAAATCTTCTAGTCCCATTGTAGAAGGCTTAGAAGACTTCCCTGTATGCACAGAGCATTATTACTTACACATTGATCCCTCTATAGAAATATTGGCAACCACACGTTTTCCTCTTATAAGCTACTATCACATTGCTAACAAACCAATCGATATGCCTGTTGCCTGGACTAAATATTGGGGTAATGGTAGAGTATTTTATACTTCACTAGGCCATCATGATGATGTCTTTGATAACTCTCCTACTGCACAGGTTCTAATGGAGCGCGGTATGTTATGGGCTGCAGAAGGCAAACAATATGCACTGGATAATAAACTCACAACAGAAAAGTTTGAAAATAACGCTAAAATGTACTAATGACAATTAATAAAGGAGACTTTTATATGGATACAATAAAAATTGGTATTGTTGGTATTGGTGAAATTAGTGGCATCTATCTTAAAAATATAACGACTCTTTTTAAAGAAATAGAGATTATAGGTGTTTGTGACTTGATTCGTGAAAAAGCAGAAAAAGCAAAAGAAGAGTATAACATCCCTAAAGTCTATGATACAATGCATGATTTATTTAAAGACCCAGAGGTTGATATTGTTCTTAACCTTACAAGACCTTACGAGCATTATGATGTAACAAAAGCAGCACTAGAAGCAGGTAAACACGTTTATAGCGAAAAACCTCTTGCCGCAACCCTTGAAGAAGGAAAAAAATTAGTTGCGTTAGCTGAAGATAAAAGGTTAATGCTTGGAGGTGCCCCAGATACATTTATGGGTAGTGGTATTCAAACTTGCCGCAAACTGATTGATGATGGATTTATTGGTGAACCTGTTGGTGCCGCCGCATTTATGATTTGTAGAGGGCACGAAAGTTGGCATCCAGACCCTGAGTTCTATTACAAGCACGGCGGCGGACCCATGATGGATATGGGACCTTATTATATTACCGCTCTTGTTAACTTACTCGGCGGCGTATCTGGTGTTACAGGTATAACAAAATCCAGTTTCAAGCAAAGAACGATTACAAGTCAACCGCAAAACGGAACAGTTATTGATGTTGATGTTCCTACTCATGTAACAGGAATTATGAATTTTGATAACGGTGCTGTAGGTACTATTTTTACAACTTTTGATGTTCATTATAATAACCAAGCTAGATTTGAAATATATGGTTCCAAGGGGACTCTTATTATTCCTGATCCAAACTTCTTTGGTGGCC
This sequence comes from Candidatus Epulonipiscium sp., assembly GCA_012841565.1. The sequence continues at coordinate 29,246 of DUUM01000016.1, forward strand.
CTATTAAACTACTACGCCCAGAGGATGGAGAGTTTAAAGACATGCCTTTACTCTTTGATTACGCAGAAAACAGCCGTGGCCTCGGCTTAGCTGATATGGCAAAAGCACTTAAGACTGGCAGAGTTTACAGGGCTAATTATAAGCAAACTTATCATGTTCTAGATATTATAACAAGTTTTGAAAAAAGCAGTAAGAGCGGAAAGTATCTTTCATTAGAAACTAGTTATGAACGAGAAATTCCGATGAAAAACAATGCTATAACAGGTATATTAGATTAGCAAGCTTATATTGATCTTCATTAGCAAAACCCCCTTAATGATATAATATCATTAAGGGGGTTTTGTACTGATTACTTTATCTTTATTTATCTTTATTTACTAGGATAATAGTACCAAAGTTTTTTGTATTCTGATAGCCTGATCCTGTCTCATCATACCAATTTGCCATACTACCTCTTTGACCACTACCATGATCATCATTAACCTGTACGTCAAATCCCATGATTTTTCCTACTTTAAAAGGTTCAATCGTATGTGGTATACACATTTCAATATAATACCCACCATCTATAACCTTTGCTACTGATTTAAATTCTAAATTCTCTGGACCACCGTTAATGGTTACTAGATTTTTAAAATTAATTCTATATTGCACATCATCAGATTGGTAATAATCTGTTCTATTAAGATTTTCATCTATAAATACTTCTATAGAATCTTGCTCCCATGGGTTTACGTTCGTATCGCTTAATTTAGGATCAGCTACTTTTGCTAAAACGTAAAGATAATCTTCATCCCACAGGGTTTTTATTTTAGCTTTAGCGCCTGTCGTGTTTTGAGTATAGATATCAGTGGTAATCTCATTAGCAGTATCCCAAATACTATCAATATTTTTTCCTATTGTAGGTGTTCCTTTAACTGCCTCTGTTACTTTCATAGCAGGTTGAAGCAACAACTGACCATAATTTTTGGGGTTGTTATCTACAGTTTGTGACATATCATTCCATCTTGTTATGGTTTCACCATTGATAACTGCAAGATCAAAACCAACTGATTTGCCTATCTCAATTCCTTCTTTTAATGGTATTGCCACTTCTACAATATATCCTTTGCCCGTTTCTTTAACTTTTGCTAAGATATCTTTTTTATCCACTTTTCCATTTCTTGAAATGGTCACCATTTCATCTCCATAGAGAATGATACCATCTACTTTGTCTACTACTTGATCCATTACCTCAACCCAAACATAAAGCATATCCTTTTTCCATGCTGTTTTAAAACTTGCAATATCAGCTGTCTTAGATATTTGTGTAGGTGCTTGTATTTTCCATGTTAAATCTTCTTCTCCATCTACTTTTATGGTTCCCTCATTTGCATCAATCTTTTGAGTGAGTGAGGGTACCTTACTTGCATCTATAAGTGCCCAGTAAGCAAGTTTCGGTTGAAGATTCTTATCAAAGAGTAATGGCCAATTATTTCTTGTTACCGGAAAGGTGTTTAACCAAGAAGCCTCATCCGTTAGACCCCATACAGTTACATTTTTTACAATCTCTTTATTGGCCTTAAACATATCAAATAAGCTTTTATACCGGTAAGCTTGTTTAATAGCTAATTCTTCTGGGAATTCATCGTATCTGTCCCCATCATTTGAGTAGGCTGAAATATCTAATTCTGTAATATGGACATCTAGCCCTAAATCCCCTATCATCCTAATAGTTTTTTCAATATTATCTATTGAAGGACTTATAATGTTAATATGGCACTGCATACCTACGCCATCTATAAAGCCTTTATCCTTAATTGGCTTTACAATTTTAAGTAGTGCTTCTCTTCTAGAAGAGTTAGTTGTATCATAATCATTGTAAAGCAACTCTACTTTACCGTCTTTGTATTTGCCTTTTGTATGTTTTCTTGTAGATTCAAAAGCTTTTTCTACAAAATCCGGTCCTATTGTCTGTACCCATAAAGAGTCTCTCATACCATCCCGGGCATTTCCATCTACTGCCTCATTTACAACATCCCAAGCGTAGATTGTTGGTTTTGTTAGCTTTGCATCTAGATCCATAGTGATATAACGTGTAACAACTTGCTTAATATAATTATCCATACGTTCAAGCATGGTTTTTCTATCTACAATTACCCCATCATTTTTAAATCCTTCTTTAAAGAACCAATCAGGTGTTTGGGAGTGCCACACAAGCGTATGTCCCCTGAGTGAAATCTTATTGTCTTTTGCATAATTATAATATTGATCCGCATTCTTAAAATTAAGTGTTAAAACACCTGCTGCTTGTGAAGCTGCCTGGTCTAGAAAACTTTCTGGTTTCATATTGTTTTCTGCTGTAAATGTATTAAAATGTTTTAATGACCATTTGGATCTATCGCCATCATCTAAAGAATCTGCTGGAAGTGCTACCCCTACAGTAAAGAAATCTTTATAGGCTTCATTTAGATTTGGTACGTTCCAATCCACACCTTCCCCGCTATTTTCTTGGATTGGAAGGGCACTACCAATTTGTTCAATCTTAAAGTTGTCGATATAGAATTCCAAGGTTGGATCAACCCCTTCTGGGTAGAACACCTCCGAAGTACAACCAATGTCTACAATATTAGTTCCTTGAAGCGTTACCCATTTGTTTGCTGGAACCTTATCTTGCTCCGCTATTTGCTTCCAATCTTGTTCACCATCTAATTTTTTAGTTTGATTAGTAAGCTTTATCGCTTGTGGTGCTGTGCTTTTATGGTACACATCAAGAGAGTACTTATATTCCACACCTGGCTTTACGATCTCACTTATATCATATTCGACTCCTTGCCAATTCTCTTTTCTCCCTGTTACATGCAAACTTTTTTCTGAAGGTTTAAGCGGATTAGAAGTAATTTCACCAGAACCGGCTCCCCTATTTCGCCATCCTCCTAGCTTTCCATCTTCAAAATTCATATTCACATTCACATTAGAGTCTTGCGCCTTAACAATGGTAATCCCCGACATACTACATGCAACACATCCCATTATGGCGGTGGCACCTAATAACATTTTTTTAATACCATTCTTAAACATAACCTTCCCCCTTTTTTTACTTGTATCTAGTTTTTAACTATAAAACCCTCTACTAAAATCACCTGTACTTGACTGTGCATTATACTTAGCCCTAGATTCTATAGCGATTACATCTGCAATCTCATTACGTAACGCCTCATCTAAACCATATCTGCCAATGCAATAGCTTGGGGAAACATAGTTGCAACCCCCGCTCTAGCAACCCCTAGTTCTTTAATGGATGGAGAGTCATATTTTAACTGAGTTGCCATTTCTTCTACTGTCACTTTATCAACTAATTTTGTGGCCTTTTCTACGAAGTAATCATGATTGTCCTCGTAATCCAGTGTTTGCATTCCTATATCACCTTCTACCTTAAATTAATTAATAGGTTTATTATAATATCTCACCATTACTCTCTATGACTTTCTTATACCAATGCCCTGAATCTTTAATAATTCTTTCTTGAGTGTTATAATCCACAAACACAAGACCAAATCGATCCTCATACCCACTATGCCATTCAAAATTATCCATAAATGACCATTGGAAGTATCCTGCAATCTCAACACCATCACTAGCTGCTCTTTTAAACTCCGCTAAATATCTGTGTAAAAAATCAATTCTATTTGGATCATGGACCTTACCGTCTAAAGAAACTACATCATGACAAGAAAGTCCATTTTCTGTTATATAAATCGGCTTTTTATAGCGTTCATATAGGAATTTAGGTCCCCAATATAATGCCTTTGGTGTAATAGGCCACCCCAATGCCGTTTTAGGAAATCCATCATGCCTTTTAATAAATTCTGGTTCTCCATCTTTTCCTGCTTTTACTTCAGCGCCATTATAAATATTCTGACCTAAGAAATCTAAAGGCTGTGATATTATTTCCATATCCCCCTCTTGAATCTTAGGCATAAACTCACCAAAGAGTTTGACTCCTTCTTCAGGGTATTCACCAAAAAACACTGGATCACTCCACCATATTATATTCCAAGCCCAGTTAGTTTCTAAAGTTTTTGGCATTGAAAACACTGATTTTCTTGCTGCTTCAATATCTTCTTCTGTTTCAGTCGCTGGATAATGCATAGAGGCTGTAGGTGCGTATCCTACTTTCACCTCACCCTTTGCGTGACTTCTAATTGCTTTAACAGCTCTTCCGTGTGCTAGCAGTACATGATGGGCCATTTGCAACGTATCTGCTACTGATTGTTTAAGACCTGGAGCGTGTACGCCTTCTATATAGCCTAACCCAACAAAACATTGTGGCTCATTAAATGTAATAAAATATTTTACTCTATCTGATAAGCGTTCTGTCACAAGGGCAGCATATTCCTCGAACCATAGAGGACTATCTGAGTTCATCCAACCACCTTTTTTATGCAATTCATAAGGTAGTTCCCAGTGAAATAGTGTTACATAAGGCTCAATACCATTTTCTAGTAAAGCGTCGACTAATTTACTGTAAAACTCTAGCCCCTTCTCATTTATTTCCCCTGTGCCACTGGGTAAAACTCTTGGCCATGAAATCGAGAAACGATAAGCCTTAATACCCATTTCTTTCATAATCTTAATGTCTTCTTCATACCGGTTATAGTGATCACATGCTATATCACCTGTTTGACCATTATATATTTTACCTGGCTGCTTGCAGTACATATCCCAAACAGATAACCCCTTCCCCCCACTGTAGGCAGCACCTTCTATTTGATATGAAGCAGTTGCTACGCCCCATGCAAAATTATGTTTAAAACCCATCTTAACCACTCCCTTTTCATTTATATCTTAAATTCATTAGTCGCTTGTCTCATTTTCACGGTATGTGCTGATAATCTTTTTGCAACATCTTCTACTTCAGTGCTCGATTTAACCAACCCTTCCATGGCACTTGTTATTTCTTGTGTAGTTGCTGAAATTTCCTCCGAAACATTGGAGATATTCTCAATATTAATTGTAATATCTTGTTTGTCTTCTGCAATTTGATTTGTATTTGTTGCTATTTCTTTTATTTTAGGAACCATTTCCATTACTAATTGAGAAATTGCATTAAATGAAACAATCCCTTTATCAATATCGATCACACCACCCTGTAAGCTGTCTTTCATAATATCCGTTTTCTCTATTATTACTTTAGTTTCATGAATAGTTGCATAAACTGCACCCTGAATTTGATGTAGCGCCTCTTTAGATTGTTGAGATAGTTTCCTAATCTCACCCGCCACGACATTAAATCCTTTTCCAGCCTCTCCGGCTCTTGCAGCTTCAATCGTGGCATTTAATGACAATAAATTGGTTTGTTCCGCTATATCATTAATAATATTAGTAATTTTAGCAACCTGATCCATACTGGTTTTCATTGCATGTATGGAGATTTCTACATCATCAAAAGAACGACCAATTTCATTCATAGACAATGATAATCTTTCCATATCACTATTACTCGTCCCTGCTCTATCAAAAATAGTATCACTACTAATACTAATCTCTTGGATTTGTTCGACACTCCTTGTAATTTTTTCATTAAAGTATATGAACTTTTCATTGACATTACTTAAATCAACAGCTTGTGAATAACTCCCCTGTGATGCCTGTCCTACAGATATAGAAATACCCTCAGATACTTGTGAAAATTCTTTTGCTACTGCTAATAAGTTCATATATTCTTCATCTAGATGATTAGAACTTTCTTTAATATTTTCTATAATTTTCACAATATCTTCTTTTGTTTTTTCAACAGCATCTGAAATATCTGTTATCTCATCCTTAACCTTGTTTTTATGGGCTATCCTGGTAAAGTCTCCTTCTGCTAATTGCATGACATTCCCTTTTATTTTTTTCAATCTTTTAACAATCGTATTAGACATCAGCGTTGCCATAATAACACCCAATACCATACATCCTATTGCGAATACTAGTAACCACATAGCAAGAATTGGAACTTGTTCTAGTAATTCTTTGGTATCCGCACTAACGCCTACTGTCCACCCTGTAAATTCAATAGGTGCATAAGCAATTGTCTTTTCTGTTTGATTATAATTGTATGCCCCTACTCCTTTAGCTGTATGGAGCATTTGTTTATGTATCTCTTGCAATCCATATAGTGAGGGATCAATACTCTCTTCCTCTGTCAAATTAATTTGCTCTTCAACAAACATCGTATCCTCATGAGCTATAATTGTGCCATACTGGTCAATTATTTGAGTGGTTCCACTTTCACCAAACCCGATGCTATTAGCTATATCTATAAAATCGCTACCTGGCCTTTTAATAACTAATACACCAACAACCTCTCCAAACTGGATTTTTTCAGTTATCAAACTACTTGGCCCTTTCTCTGTCTGATCATCAATTTCCCTGATAGGAACTGCATATACAACTTCTAATTCACCCGTATCTCTTGCTAAATATGGGGCTGATATATAACTTTCTCCATTTATTGCCTTTTGGAAATATTCCTCATCATCTACATCTAAAATCACACCGCTACTGTCACGACATTCCCCTTCTAAATTTACAATTCCGACAGAATTGTGATTAAATAACGTATGATTTCTGGTTAAAACAGAAATTTTGTCTCTCATGTATACTTCATCAGATGTTAATGCTTTATCTTGAGCTAATGTTTGTGCCATATCAATATAGCGCATAAGAGACTGCTCGATTTGAGCTGATGTGGATACAGCGAGTTCTTGTAACATTAATTCTGAATTCCCTAATAATGCCTTTTTACTAAGATGGTATGCGCATGTAGAGACTATGATACATATGATGCTAATCATTGCTAAATTTTGTAGTATAAGTTGTTTCTTTATAGGATTATATCCTGAATGTCTTTTCTTTTTAAATACCTTTTTTATTGGGCTACCAGGTAAAATCGGATTATCCATTTTAGTAATCTTCATTTTCATAGTCTTCCTTTCCATCTATTCCTTGACAATTATTCCTTAACACCACCCATGGCTACTCCACTAATAATGTGTTTAGACAATAGAAAATACACGACCAATAGTGGTAAAATTGTTAACGAAATCCCTAGATAAATACCACCATATTCTGTTTTGTAAATATCTCCCTTTAGCATTTGTACCATTAGTGGTAATGTGTATTTCTTGCTATCTGTCAACAGTGTTAATGGTGTTATAAAGTTATTCCATGACCCTACTACTCCAAAAATAGCCATAGTTGCTATAGCTGGTTTCATAATGGGTATTGCCATGGTATTAAAGATATAGAATTCCCCAGCCCCGTCTATTCTGGCTGATTCAATAATTTCATGCGGCATATTGGCAATTAAATACTGCCTCATAAAAAACACTGTAGCAGGTGCCGCAATAGCCGGAAGGATAAGCGGTATATGAGAGTTTGTTAACCCTAGTTTTAGTATAAATTGATAAAACCCAACTAAGCTTAGCTGTGCAGGAATCATAATTATACCCATAATTAAACTAAATATTATATTTTTCCCTTTAAATTCATAAGTGGTGAGCCCATATGCCGTTAAGGTAGAAAAATAAACAGATAACAACGTTGATCCAAAGGCAATAATTGCACTATTTGTAAATCCTCTTACTACATCAAATCCTTTGCCCGTTAAAGTCCCCCAGTTAGATTTTAAAAATGTTGAGGGTATTAAAGAAATCCCCTGTTGGATAGCTGTGCTTGACCTAGTCGCATTAACTAATGTAATCCAGAAAGGAATGATACTTAAAAATGCCAACAGGATACATACAACATATATAAAGGTTTTCTTAAAATTAATGAATAATTTTGTATCTTGACGACTCATCGTGTTCCCTCCTGTTTCTCTTTCTTATCTTGAAATAGTCCAAAAAGTAATACACTAAAAAACACAGCAATTGCTAGTAAAATCATGGAAGCAGCTGCTGAAACACCAAAATTTCGGCCACCAGTAAATGCTTGATTATAAATAAATATGGCTATTGTACCAATTGCATTATCTGGCCCCCCTCTTCCATCTGTTATTAAAAATGGAATGTCAAACATCTGTAGTCCACCTATTAAAGAAGTTACTAACATATAAAGCATAATGGGTTTAATAAGTGGTAATGTAATCTTAGTAAATATCTTTCTATTGTTTGCACCATCGATCATAGCTGCTTCAAATAACGCTGGATTAATACCTAATATAGCTGCCATCAATATAATCAATGTACTACCATAAAACATCCAGAATTGAATAAATGCTACAATAACCCTTGCGACATTTTTACTTCTAAAAAATTCAAAAGGTGCCTCTAATATACCAGTTGCAACTAATATTGTATTAATAGGTCCTTCTGGATATCGTAATAACGAACCAAAAACAATTGCAACAGATGCTGCTGTAATTATACTAGGTAAGTAAAATAGCACCTTGTAAATCCCCTGACCTTTTACATTAAGTTTCAAATCTGTAAACCAAGATGCTAAAATCAACGCTAATCCTAATTGTGGTATAAAGTTAATACTCCATATGATAGCTGTGTTTTTTAAAGAATTGATAAAAATTTCATTTTGAAGTAGGTTCCTAAAATTTTCAAAACCTATGTACTTATATTCTGTGGCCCATCCTGCTAAATTAGTAAAACTTAAATTCATTGTGTGTATGATTGGATATAATTGGAACATAACAAACACAATAAGGAAAGGCGCAACAAAGTAATATCCATATCGATTGTAACTAACTGCTGACTTCTTTTTCAACTTAATCCCTCCTTCTGGATAATAAAAAGGCAAGAGAACTAACCCCTGCCTCTTTGAAATTATTCTAATTCTAAACTATTCTACATCTAAATCAGGAAACAGATTTTTAACGTTTGCTTTGAAATCAGCTATCGCTGTTGCTTTATCTTTTTCTCCTTTTGAATAAGCTGTTACTTCTTCTATTAATAGGGTTTGCATATCTAAATCAAAACCTGTTAAAATACTAGCATCAACACTCTTTGCCATTTCTGCAAACTCTGTATAATGGTTTTGTCCAGCTAAAAATGGTTCTTCGTAAGTATCTTTTATCCTATTTACAATAGTCTCATTAGATAAAAGATCTCCTGTTTCCTTTGCCCATCCTTCTAAGAAACCTTCATTTAATGTTAAGTAGGTCATTAGGGCTTTTGCTTCTTCTTTCATTTCAGTTCCTTGTCTTGCCACTAACCATGTACCACCCCAGAAATAAGCACCTGGTCCCTGTACCATTCCCCAGTCTCCAGCAGTTGTTGTTCCTGCCTCCTTATTTTCAGCATTCTCTTTTAGTATATAATGCAGACCCCATGTTGGTAGTGAATATCCAAATACTTTATCTGTATTCATACCTGCATACCAACCTTCTGACCAGCCGGCAGCTTCTGTCGTTAGCCCTTCTTGCTCAAGTACTTTTGTAACTTCATAAAACTCATCTATACTTGGGTCTACTACTAATTTATTATCTACAACCCAGCCCTGGCTACGATTTGCATAAAATACTTCTGCTAACTCACCAGTTCCTGAAAGTATTTTCACTGCGTCATTAGATTCTTTTTGTAGTTTCCTAGCTGTATCTAAAAATGTTGGATAATCCTTAAGTAATGGTTGAACATCTTCCGGTTCACTTACGCCTAAGTATTTTTCAGCTAAGCTTCTTCTATAAAAGAATGCTCCGGGAGCCGCTTGCCAAGAAATTCCTTTTAAGACACCATTGGAATCTCTTGCTACGTCTTTAACATATGTTGTTATCTCATCTAAATCAGAATCCTCTATTCCTAAGTCTGCTAAAGACATTGTAAGGTCTGAATTTAAATACTTTTTGGAATATGCAGCTTCAATTGCAAATAAGTCAGGCGCACCCTTACCTGCTTGTAATGCTGGATCTATTTTAGACTGATATTGCTCATTAGGTACAATAACAACCTCAATCTCATAATCTAAATCTGGGTTATCTTTTAGGTAATGCTCGTCAATCATCTTTTTAACCTCATCTGTAAAGGTCCAGACAACTAGTTTTTTACCTTTCTTTTTATCTTTCTCCTTAGTTTCAACTTTCTCCTCACCTGCTGGCTCTCCTCCAGGTGCAGTCGCTGTCTTACTTCCACACCCCGTTAATGCCATAGAGATCATCATTGTACTTGCTATAATAGCTGCTATAAATTTCTTTTTTCTCATTTCTTTTCCCCTTTCTCCATTATAATATTTATAAATTAATTACTTGACTCAGTTTTTTAACTGATTTTCCTTCTATTAATTCAGAGGGAACGTAAATAATTTCTTCTTTATCATTGTCCTCTATTGTCCCCCAACCCTCTTATGTTGTTATATATATGTTAGTTACGATTTTAATCATAGCATTAAAAACAATCTATATATATCATATACTTTTGATTTATATCAGATTATTCTTCCCAATTGATTAAAACTATGGTATGATTTCTAAGTGTTTATCACCTAAAAAATATGACTGAAGATATACGAATCAAAAGCAGTTAATATAAAAAATGATATATTCTATTGAAGGGGGTATTATGAATATAAATAATGATTTAACGATAACCTTGTTTAATCATAGGGAGAACGATTTCCTTCATTCTTCCTATGATAAAGAATTGAATTTTTATGCTGCAGTACAATCAGGAAATCTTGAAGCAGTATCTCAATATATGACTCCCTTAACCAGTGAAGGATTAGGAAAACTATCGAGTCACCCTATCCGTAATCTTCAATATCATTTAGTTGTTACCATAGCACTTCTCACTAGATTTTGTATGGAAGGTGGTCTTAATCAAGAAACAGCTTATAGCTTAAGTGATTTGTTTATTCAAAGGGCAGATACATGTACAAGCATAAAAGAAATTACCAATCTACACCGTAATGTGATCTTTGAATATACAAAAAAAATGGGAGAGCTTGTTAAGAATAAGCTGATATCAAAACCAGTTGTTATTTGCCTTGACTATATTTATAAAAATTATCATAATACAATTACTTTAAAGGAGCTAGCTTCTCATGTTAACCTGAATCCAACCTATTTATCCTCATTATTTAAGAGGGAAATGGACATACCATTAGGGAAATATATACAAATTAAAAAAGTAGAAGCTATAATGAACATGCTTAAATACTCTGATCTTCCTTATACGGACATCAGTAATTATTTTAGCTATAGTTCCCACAGTCACTTCATTGCTACCTTTAAAAAATATACAGGAATGACTCCAAGGCAATACCGTAATAAGTATTACTGTTCCAATTGGAAATGAATTTGACCAATTTATAATCTTAAATTTTAACTCAATCGTTGTTGAGATGATCCCCCTATATCTATCATTTCTTAACAGATAACTCCCATGACTATATAAATATAATCATGGGAGTTATCTGTCTCATCTCAAACTATTCTTTTAAAGTCTTTTATTTAATCTTTAATTATAAAATTTCCTATTAAACACCCACTACCCATTAAGTCACAACTTCTATAATCTGGCTGGTGTCCACCAATAAACAAAGTGAACTTACCAGGTTCTATAACTCTATCCCCTTCATTGTTCACGACACCCATACTTTCAGATGTAATCGTAAAGGTTACAATCTTTTTTTCGCCCGGGTCTAACGACACTCTTTTAAATCCACAAAGACTATGATTTGCTACTATATATGTTGATTCATTATCCCTAATATAAACTTGTACCACTTCATCTGCTAGTATTTCCCCTGTGTTCTTTACATTTACACTAATTTCTATATTGTCGCCTACTTTTATTTCCTTTTTATCTATTGTAAAATCAGAGTACTCAAATGACGTATAAGATAAGCCATATCCAAAAGGATAGAGTGGTGTATCTTTAAAATATCTATAGGTTCTGCCTTCCATAGAGTAGTCTTTAAAATCTGGTAATTGCTCTGCAGATTTATAAAAAGTAAGTGGAAGCCTGCCTGATGGGCTGTAGTCTCCAAATAAAATTTGTGCTAACGCTTCTCCACCTCTTGAACCACTATACCAATCTTGAATAATAGCCAAGCAATTCTCATCGGCGTAGGTCAAGTCCATATTACTTCCACTATTAATGACAACAATGGTTGGTGTATTTGTTTGAACTACTGCTTCTAATAATTTTATTTGAGATGCTGGTAAGGAAAGATCTACTTTATCTCCTGCGGCGTAACTATTGCCTGTGTCTCCTTCTTCCCCTTCTATGGTGCTATCTAAACCTAAGCATAAAATAACAACATCACTTAGTTTGGCAATTGTAACTGCTTCACTAATCCGGTCATGAGGTAGTGCTAATGCCTCTACTCTATCTTTATACAAATGAGCACCTTCAGAGTAAAAGACCCTTGTATCCTCATTGACACTTTGTTGAATACCTTCAAGTATCGTTACATATTTAGATGCTGTACCACTATAATTGCCTTTTAAAACCTCTTCACTAGCGGCCGTCGGTCCTATGACTGCTATCTTCTTTAAACGATCTTTATTAAGTGGCAAGATGCCCTCATTTTTCAATAGTACCTTTGAATTTCGGCTTGCCTTTAAAGAAAGATCATTATGTTTTTTACAATCATTGATTTCATATGGAATTTGATTGTATTCACAATCCTCATCAAACATTCCTAATTTAAATCTAGTGGTCAGTAACCTTATGGCAGATGTTCTAATATCTTCTTCAGTGATTAAACCTTCTTGTAAAGCCTGTAATATGTGTAAATATACATTCCCACAGTTAAGATCACATCCGCTTTTTAGAGCAAGAGCTGCTGACTCCAAGTGATTTGAGGTTACAAAGTGATGGGTATGAAAATCTCTAATTGCCCAACAATCTGATACGACATGCCCTTTAAACTTCCACTGGTCTCTTAAGATATCTTGTAACAATGTTGGGCTTCCACAACAAGGCTCTCCATTGGTTCTATTGTAGGCTCCCATAACTGCTTCTACATTTGCCTCCTTGACACATGCCTCAAATGCCGGCAAATAAGTATCCCATAAATCTCTTTGTGAAACCTCTGCATTAAAACTATGGCGCTCATTTTCCGGTCCGCTATGAACGGCATAATGTTTTGCACAAGCTGCTGTCTTCATATATCTTCCATCACCTTGTAGACCTTTAATAAAAGAAACTCCTAATCGCGCGGTTAGATATGGATCTTCACCATACGTTTCATGGCCCCGCCCCCATCTTGGGTCTCTAAATATATTAACGTTAGGAGACCATAATGTTAGTCCTTTGTAGATATCCCTATCCCCTGTACTAGACTGAGCATTATACTTAGCCCTGGATTCTGTAGCGATTACATCTGCAATCTCATTAAGTAGCTCTTCATCAAACATAGCTGCCAATGCAATGGCTTGGGGAAACATAGTTGCAACCCCTGCTCTAGCAACACCGTGTAATCCTTCATTCCACCAGTTATATCTAGGAATGTCTAGTTTTTTAATAGATGGAGAGTCATATTTTAACTGTGTTGCCATTTCTTCTACCGTCATTTTATCAACTAAATTTGTCGCCTTTTCCACGAAGTAATCATGATTGTCTTTGTAATCCAGTGTTTGCATTTTTGTATCATCTCCTACCTTAAATTAATTAATGAGTTTATTATAATATTGAACCATTGCTCTCTATGACTTTTTTATACCAATGACCTGAATCCTTGATAATTCTTTCTTGCGTGTTAAAATCCACAAATACAAGGCCAAATCTATCTTCATAACCGCTATGCCATTCAAAATTATCCATAAAAGACCATTGGAAGTATCCTGCAAGTTCAATACCATCACTAGCAGCTCTTTTAAATTCCGCTAGATACCTGTGTAAGAAATCAATCCTATTTGGATCATGTACCTTACCATCTAAAGAAACGACATCATGGCAAGATAGGCCATTTTCCGTAATATAAATAGGTGTCTTATAGCGCTCATATAAAAACCTTGGTCCCCAGTATAGTGCTTCTGGCGTAATAGGCCATCCTAATGCTGTTTTAGGGAAACCTTCATGTCTTTGTATAAATTCTATTTTGCCATCTTTACCAGCTTTAACTGCCGCACCATTGTATATCTTACCTGGCTCTTTACAAAACATGTCCCAAACAGATAAACCTTTGCCATCACTATACGCAGCACCTTCTATTTGATAAGAAGAAGTCGCCACTCCCCACGCAAAATCATCTTTAAACGCCATCATTACCACTCCTTCTCATTCTTTTATAGCTTAAATTTATCTGTAGCTTTTCTCATTTGTACTGTATGATCGGATAATCTTTTTGCAACATCTTCTACTTCTGAGCTAGATTTAACCAACTCTTCCATAGAACTTGTTATTTCCTGTGTCGTTGCTGAAATCTCCTGTGAAACATTAGAGATACTCTCAATGTTCATTGTAATATCTTTTTTATCCTCTGCAACTTGATTTGTGTTTTCTGATATTTCCTTTATTTTAGGAACCATTTCCATTACTAATTTAGAAATTTCTTTAAATGAAACATTACTTAAATCAGTTTTTTAACTGATTTTCCTTCTAATAATTTAGAAGGAACGTAAATAATTTCTTCTTTACCATTATCTTCTATAAGACTCACAATCTTTTGTGCTGCTCTTTTTCCAATAGTAACCGTATCTTGCTTAATCGTTGATAACCTCGGTGTCATAACTTGAGAAATTTCTATACCATCAAATCCCATAATGGAAATATCCTCTGGAATTGTTTTATTTAACTTGCTAACAGCACGATAGGCTGCTAATGCTGCATAATCATCCGGTAATATTATAGCTGTCGGCCCATTTTCCATGGTTAGCAATTGTTTAACCGATTCATATGTAGGTTTCCACGTATAATATTCTCCTTCTACAACCCATTTTTCCTGAACGTCAATATTAGCTTCTTCCATTGCATCATAGAAAGCTTGTATTCTTTTTTTTGTAACACCTGTACTTCCCTTTTGACCATGTATAAATGCAATATCTTTGTGGCCATTTTCAATTAAGTAATTAACAGCTTGCTTCATTCCTTCATAATTCTTAGATATAATACTTGATTTCCCTTTTGTATCCTTGTCAATCGATACTGTGGGAATATCACTACTTAGGAGCTCTTGAACTTGAGGGGCATTAAAATCAATACAGGCTAATATAACACCATCAACCCCCCTATATCTACAATGCTCTAGAAAACTAGCATCCTTTTGCCCAGCAAAACCTGAAGATATAAACGTAATATCATAACCTAGTTTTTCAAGTTCCGATCTAATGCTTTCTAATATAGCTGCAAAAAAAGCATGTGTAAGTCCGCTATTTGCCTCATCTACCAGTAAGATTCCTATATTATAACTCCGTTTGGTACTTAATGATCTAGCGTGTGAATTTGGTAAGTATCCCATTTCAACTGCTAATTGTCTAATTCTTATCTTTGTTTTTTCTGAAATATCACTATGATCATTTAAAGATTTACTAACTGTCGCTGCACTTACGTTACCTTCTTTAGCAATATCATATATAGTTATCATTAATGCATCACCTTTTCATCTCAATTGCGTCATAATAAGACAGGTTTACTTAACCGGTTTCGCTAATTGCTAAAAAATAAACGCTTATCCAGTCCTTTGCCACCAAAAATAAATACTTAACCGGTTTCGCTATCTCTTAATAAGAATTTAACACAATGATTTACATAAGTCAATGCTTTTATTATATTTTATTTTGTTTTTTTACTAGTTTAACACTGTTAATAGGGATAGTTATAGTCATATTAACCATAACCCCCCTTTACTAGTAAGGCAAAATTAACTTAATGCTTTTATTTGTTTACCTTAAATCATTACTATAGATCAATTATCTCCAAATCATTAGGCACATATATCCTGCCACTATAAACTTCTTGCCCTTCTAATATATATCTTTCTTTTCGGGTCCCTAGATTTTTATCTTCCGTGTGATACAAGATAACAGATTTAGCATTTAAATCACTCGCATTTTGGCAAGCATCTTTAGCTGTTGCATGATGTTTGTCATAAGGCTTAAATATATCACGTTCCTCATACAAACAAAAAGCCTCGTGCAGTAAATAATCAACGTCTAAACTATAGGCTCTAACCGCATCACTATAAGGCTCATCTCCTAAGAATGTAAGGGTTTTACCATTTAACAATGTTGTTTTAAATCCAAATTGTAAATCCTTAGTACTTTCTATATCAAAAAACGTAAAAGATCTGCCTAAAATCTCTAATTCATCTTTGTTGTTAATATCATGAAAAATAATCTTAGAATCAAATAGTTTTAAAAACTTTCCCTGAAGGACATATGACGAAATCACTTTTATTGCCTCTAGTGAACTCTCATGGGCATAGATATTTAAATTTCCACTATATTTATTATTGAGCATAGACTGAGCAGCGGCCCTAATGACCCATATAACCCCTAGTATATGATCATTATGGTTGTGCGAAATAAAAACATGATGTATTTGATTGATATTAATCTTTGATTTTTCTAGCTGAGTTAAAATCGTGTTACCACCCCCAGCATCAATTAAAAAATGTTCCTTGTCGTCTGATATAGTAAAGCAAGTATTGTAGCACTTGGTTACCATAGCGTTTCCTGTTCCTAGTATTGTTAGTTTCTCCATAGTTTTTCCTCCTATTTATTTGAGAAATAAAGCTTCAGGTATATTAAAACACCTGAAGCTTGAGTTTAATTTTATAAGTATTATTATACTATTTATTAACTATATTTTGTGGGTTTCCAGCAATAAATTTTTCAAGATTATCGACTGCTATATCCATCAATCTGCTTCTTGATGCTGTTGGTGCCCATGCAATATGAGGTGTAATAATGCAGTTTTTAGCGCTCATTAGTGGGTTGTCCATTGTTGGTGGCTCTACTGATAATACATCCAGTGCTGCCCCTGCTACTTTCCCAGCGTTTAGTGCATCTGCTAAATCTTGTTCTACAATTAATGGTCCTCTTGATGTATTAATAATCATAACGCCATCTTTCATTTTAGCAATACTGTCTTTGTTAACAATACCTTGTGTACTTTCAAATAGAGGACAATGTAAGCTAATAACATCTGACTCAGCCAGCAATTCATCAAGTGTAACATATCTTGTTGTGTCACTTTCAAGTGCTTTATTTGGATACTCATCATAGGCTAAAATAGTCATTCCTAGGGCCTCAGCGATTCTAGCAAAATTTTGCCCAATACGGCCAAACCCAATAAGTCCTAGATTTTTTCCTGCCAGTTCTATAAGAGGATGATTCCAGAAACACCAATCAATATTATTAGTCCATCCACCACTACGAACCTCATCACTATGCTCTCCTACATGATGACACATTTCAAGCATTAATGCTGTTGCCATTTGTGCAACCGCTGTTGTTCCGTATGTTGGGATGTTTGCCACAACAATACCAAGTTCTTTTGCTGCATCTATATCAACTACGTTGTAACCTGTGGCTAGTACACCAATATATTTAAGGTCTGTAGCTCCTGCTAATGTTTCTTTTGTAAGAGGTGTTTTATTTGTAAAAACAGCCTCAGCACCTTTAATTCTTTCACTAATTTTATCTGTTGCCGTTCTATCATATACCGTTAAATCCCCAAGTTTTTCAAGTCCGTCCCATGTTAAGTCTCCTGGGTTTAATGTGTATCCATCTAATACTATTATTTTCATATTAAGTTGCCTCCTATACTCTCGCCCATGCTAAGTTTAATGTTCTCTTTGCATTTGCAATAACTGCATCTGGATCTTCATCTTCAAAAGGTTTTACTTCAAAACTAAGGATTGGACGTCTTTCTTCACTAAGATATCCAATGTCCATCAGGACTT
This sequence comes from Candidatus Epulonipiscium sp., assembly GCA_012841565.1. The sequence goes on from DUUM01000016.1 coordinate 47,072, forward strand.
TTAAATATTCAACTAACTCGTCTACATCATTTTCCCCACCTGGGAATCCAAAACGCGGGTGGGAATCTCCGTACCCTGGTTGTGATGGATCTTGAATAACGCAGTTGCCCATATGAGCATGAACGATATAATCTTTGATTGGTAAAATTGCCTCTTCTACTGTTTCTCTAAGCATAGGAATATGGCTAAGGTCTACCATAAGGCCAAAACTCTCATATTCTTCTCTTACTTCTTCAACATAACGTTTTGCAAGGTCTACTGGCCCTATCAAAGATCTTTTATCCATATCATAATCAAATACTTCTAAAATCACTGGTATATCACCTTTTGATTGTGAGTATGCACATAATTCTTTGGTTGATTTCACAAGTGCTTGGTAAGATTCCTCTTTAGTTTCCTCTTCATAATTTCCACTTAAGAAAGCAAATCCTTTAGCACCTAGTTCGTAAGCTTGATCAATACCATTTTTTAATTTTGCAACAGCTTGCGCTCTACCTGCTTCATCAAGGTTATTAATATTAAGCCCATTTGTTAAAAGCATAGGTTGTCCACCAAATGCGATATCAAGGTTAGCTGTATCAATGAGTTTCTTAACCTTTTTGCGTACAGCGTCATCTACAATGTTAGTCAGTTCTATAGCAGTAAAATAATCGTCTAATGCAATTTTTTTAACCGTTTCTAATATTGGGCCTTCGCCTTTCATTGTTTCTGGGTAAGCCATAAAATGAATAAGTCCTACTTTCATATACTTGTGCATTGATTCTATCATGCTATCTCCTCCAACTTATATTAATTTGTATTTTATTAAAATTATTTACGACCCATTACCTTTTTAACTTTTTCTACAATGTGTCTTGCTTGTAGTCCGTATTTGTCTAGTAACTGCTCGTAGTCTCCTGATTCTGTAAATGAATCTTGTACGGCAATAAACTCTTGTGGTACCGGTTTATTTGCAACTAATACTTCCGCTACAGCACTTCCAAGTCCACCATGAATATTATGCTCTTCTGCCGTAACAATTGCACCCGTTTCTTCTGCACACTTAATTATTAAGTCCTTGTCGATTGGTTTAATGGTATGGATGTTAATGACTCTTGCATTTATATTGTCTGCCTTAAGAATCTTTTTAGCTTCTAAAGCTTTATGAACCATATAACCTGTAGCAATAATCGTAACATCTGTACCATCTGCTACCGTAACTCCTTTACCAATTTCAAATGTGTAATCTTCATCAAAGATATATGGCATTTCTGCTCTACTTAATCTTAGATAGACAGGACCATTATAGGCTACTGCTGCTTCTACTGCTTTTTCTGTTTCAATTGCATCGCATACAGAAATAACGGTCATGTTTGGCATAGATCTCATAAAAGATATATCTTCAAGTGCATGATGAGTTGCCCCGTCATATGAATCCGATAATCCTGCATAAGCACCTGCTAATTTAACATTGAGGCTAGCATAACAAATATTACTTCTAATAGGATCTGCTGCCCTTAACATTAAAAATGCTGCAAATGTATTTACAAATGGTATTTTCCCTGTTGTAGATAGTCCACCTGCCATAGATGTCATACCAGCTTCTGCAATCCCAACATTAAAGAAACGCTCTGGATATGCTGCGCCAAACAAACCACTCTTTGTAGAGCCGGAAACGTCTGCATCAAGTACAACAATATTCTTATTATCTTTTCCTAATTTAACTAGTGTCTCACCATAAGCATCTCTGATTGCTTTTTTATTTGCCATGTGACTCACCCCTTAACTCTGACATTGCTTGTTTGTATTCATCATCACTAATTGGCTTACCATGCCACATACTTTGCCCTTCCATAAAAGAAATTCCTTTTCCTTTGACGGTTTTAGCATTGATCAGTGTTGGTTTGCCTTTTGTATTTTTAGCTTCTTCAAGAGCATTTGCTATAGCCTCTACGTCGTGACCATCAATCTCAATAACGTTCCATCCAAATGCTCTCCATTTTGCTGAGATATCTCCCATTGGCATTATTTCTTCAGTCGTTCCGTCTAGCTGAACACCGTTATTATCTAAAATAGTAATACAATTATCTACTTTAAATTTGGCAGCTGACATGGCACCTTCCCAAACAATTCCTTCTTGGATTTCTCCATCACCAAGTAAAACATATACAGTGGTATCTCTTCCACTTAACTTTTCTCCAATTGCCATTCCAATTCCTGCTGATAAACCAAGACCTAACGGCCCTGTACATAACTCAACGCCTGGTGTAGATACGCAACACGGATGTCCTTGAAGTATACTGTCCATTTGTCTTAAAGATTTTATTTCCTCCTGTGGGAAATAACCTTTCTCTGCAAGTGCCAAATAAAGCATTGGCGCTGCATGACCTTTACTTAAAATAAACCTGTCTCTTTTAATACAGTCAACATTCTCTGCTGATACATTCATTGTATCAAAATATAGGGTTGTAATAATTTCAGTCGCTGATAAGGATCCACCTGGATGGCCTGTTTGAATAGCGTGTAATTGCTCTATTAATCTTTGCCTAAATTGATTGGCTAGTAAATTTAGTTCTTGTTTTTTCTCTCTTAACATTTTCTGACCCCTTTCATTATTTATTTGTCCTAGGATAGTTTTATTTCATTAATTTGCTTTGTTAATAAATTACATCAGTGGTTTTAAAAACTTGGCTGTTTCTTTAGCTGCTGTTTTTTGGTCTGGTATTTGGAACATTTCCACTGCTAGAGCTCCCTTGTAGCCAATTTCTTCTAGTACTTTTATAATCTCTGGGAAATCAAAGCCACAAGTTCCTGGAATTCTTCTGTTATTATCTGCTACGTGAACATCGGCTAGGTAGTCTTTACTTTCTCTTAAACTTTCATAGATGTTTTTATCTTCTATATTAGAATGATAAATATCAATCATGAGTCTAAACGCAGGATGATTAACTTTTTTAACTAGTTCAAGTCCTTCTTGACTTGAATTGATAAAATTGGTCTGTAACATGGTTACTGGTTCAATAACAATGGTAACACCCTTGTCTACAGCATACTCTGCTAGTTCTCTCATTATTGTAACCGCAAGGTCATAAGTTTCCTGCCTAGGGACATCATCATAATAGTGCCCTCTAAGCCTACCAATATTTATCCCTGCACCAAAATAAGAAGCTAAATCTATAAATTCCTTGGTTCTTATAAAAGCTTCTTTTCTTCTGCTAGGATCTTTATCAACTAACTTTAATTGATCTTGTCCAAAAGCCTCCCCTGTGCATACCATTGCAATTTCTAGGTTATACTTTTCGGCTAACTCTTTAATGAATTTTTTATCTATTTCCTTAGGGTTCCTGCTCATAAGTTCCACAGCTTCGTATCCCATTTCGCTTAATTCTTTAAAGGATATTTCTATATCCCCTTGATAAGAGGTAACTGAAGGTGCTATGGCAACTTCTGGTGTTGCTACTTGGTAACTTAATTTCATCTTCATCCCACCTTTTCTTATTTTAAGATTATATTAATCAGGTTATTTAGGGCTTATATTGACTATTGAGCATAAATACTCTTATAATCCTACAAGCTACATCTTCTAACAATTGGCCACAACGTTCAACTGATTCATCTAATGTCATAGGCTTATCTACAATACTAAATATGCTATCAAATCCATGTTCATATAATATATTGGCTTCATTACCTATTCCACCTGCTATTGCAATAACAGGTATCTTAAGTTCTTTAGCTACTTGTGCAACGCCGTATGGTGTTTTGCCAAATTTCGTTTGGTAATCAATCATACCTTCTCCTGTAATAACTAAATCTGCATTTTCCATTGCTTTATGTAACTGAGTTTGTTCAATGACAATATCAACACCTTTTTCAAGCTTAGCATTTAAAAATGCCACCATAGCAGAACCTAATCCACCTGCTGCGCCCCCACCTTTAATGGTACTTACATCCATTCCTATGGATTCAGAGACAACTTGCGCAAAATTCATAAGGGCTTTATCTAGCTGCTGAACCATTATCTCATCTGCTCCTTTTTGGGGACCAAATATATAGCTAGCACCTTGTAAACCATATAATTTGTTATCCACATCACAGGCTGCTTTAATGGTAGATGCCTTAATTCTTATATCCATATTACTCATATCGATTTCTTTTAGCCTAAGGAGTCCAATACCACCTACTGGAATTTCTTGCCCTGTATCGTCTTTAAATATAACACCTAAGGCTTTTAGCATTCCTGCCCCAGCATCATTAGTGGCGCTACCTCCTAGGCCTATAATAAACCGTCTACACCCTCTATCTAAGGCATCTTTAATAAGTTGTCCTGTTCCATAACTAGATGCAATAAGAGGATCTTTTTCTTCCTCTGTTAGTAATGGTAACCCTGATGCCGCTGCCATTTCTATAACGGCAGTTTTGCCATCACCTAATATTCCATAAAAGGAATCTATATCTCTTAAAAGTGGATCTTTTACTTGGAGGGTAATAATTTCTCCTTCTGTTGCATCTACTAAGGATTGAACAGTTCCTTCACCACCGTCTGCCATAGGTACTTTTACCACTTCAATCTGACTGTTGAATCTTAATACACCAGCTTCAATATAATTACCAACTTCTTTAGCCGTTAAACTCCCCTTATACGAATCAGAAGCAATTACTATTTTCATATTGTTTATCCCCCCCTTCTTTTTTTGTATTAACCGTACATTGTTCAAGTTGCTTAGTTATAGTATAACTTTATCAACCTTATTGTTCAATGTGCCTGTAGTACAATTATAGTAGCCTAATCATAGTTTTCTTTGTGCACACGGATAAATAAATGCACACCCTAACCTAAGATAACTTTTCTACAATTAAATCCACTGCTAATCTAGGACTTCCTAGTACTTCACATTTACATAACCTTCTCATCTCTTCTTCTAAATGTCCCATAGAAGCTTGAGCTAAGACAATTAATTCCACGTTCTTTAACTCACTAGCCCCTGTAAGCACTAACATATCATGAACTTTGCCTTCTCCACGCTTCATAGCCTCGTAAGCAGGTCCAAAGACCTTATGTTCTACTTCAATGGTTTTTCCCTTGCTTTTAGCGATTCTATGAAGCTGGGTTTCTGTTGGTCCAATCGTACTATCTGCCGTTGCTAAAACAGTAATTTTTTTTCCACTATCTACGGCTTGATTTAACATTGCTTCATCAATTTTATAAATAGGAACAGAGATCATCGGCTTTAGATAATCAATTGCCATGGATAAAGATGAGCAGGTTGCCAGTATTGCATCTGGCTTTGTATCTTCTGCTAACTTAATAAGTGTCAGAAGTCTTGAGTAATCTTCTTCTTCAAATCCTTCTTTTTTGTTTAAATTTTTTGCAATAAATTCATCTAATATATTTGAAATTTCAATGTTAGGCATTTTTTCTCTAATTTTATCTTCGAATGTTGCGACAACAGGTTTAACTGTATTAATTAAAATTAATTTTTTCATGTGGACTCCTTTTAGCTGAGTATACTCTTATTTGCTATATTATCTGGATACCGATCATTTAATATTTCATAAACGCCACCTAAAACTTCACCTAACATCTGCATTCTAACTGCAGCAATATTGGTACAACAATGTGGTGTAATAACGATATTAGAAAGCTCTGTAATTTCTTGGGAAATATTAGGCTCAAATTCATGAACATCTAACGCTGCACCCCTTATTTTATTATTCTGTAAAACCTTAAGTAATGCTTTTTCTTCTACAATCGGGCCACGAGATGCATTAATTAAATAAGCAGTCTCTTTCATTAAGGCAAGACGCTGGTCATTCATAAAGTGATGATATTCTGGTGTATAAGGCATGTGTAAACTAAGTACATCTGATGTTTTAATAACGTCATCTACTGACATATACGTCGCATTTAATGCTTTTTCATCTTCTTCTGATGCTTTATAAAGATCATAATAAATGATATTCATTCCAAGACCTGCTGCCTTTTTAGCAACACTTTTTCCAATTCTTCCAAATCCAATAATCCCCAGTGTTTTTCCGGAAACCATCATATCTCTTTCAAAAAACAAAGATGGCTTACAAACTTTATCGCGGCGTAATTCTCTGTCATACAAAACAGTACTTCGGCAAACACTAAGCATGAGTGCAATGGTCATTTCAGCCGTTGGTTCCATAACAGAATGAGGCGTATTAACTACAAAAATTCCTTTTTGGGTTGCATGCTCAATATCTATATTATCTAGACCTGATCCTAAATTACCAACCACCTTTAATTTAGTTCCTAGCTCTATTAAGTCACTGTCACATTTGAAATCGAGGACACAAATAAGAGCATCTGCATCTATAATAACTTCCTCAATCTCTTCTCTTGAAAACTTCGAAAGAGGCTCTTCAGGACATATAATCTCTATATCATCTAATAAATGATCAAATTGATTTAATGGCACGTTATGGCTTAAAACAAGTTTTTTCATACTGACTGACCTCCTTTAGTTTACTCACAGTGTTTTTTAGCTGCTATTTGGAATGCACTATTTACTTTCTCATATGCAAATCTAGCAGACGTCTCAGGTGATACGCCAAGATAAGGACGCATTTCTAATGAAATAGTTGGTCTGTTTTTAGGAGGTGTACTGCTTATATGACCTGCTTCAAAAAGCTTACTAAACTGCTCTGCTAATTCTTCTACATCAAAAACACCGCGTTGAACACCAAATGGTGGGTGGGTATGACCATAGTAAATACTCTTAGGATCCGTAACTGCATCCCCCATATGAATATGAGCTAATCCTGCTTTTAGGGAATATTTAAGTGCAAAATCAAAATCCTCTCCCATTAAAGGTAAATGAGCACTATCTAACATTAATCTTGCATTGGTTGCCCCATGTTTTTGCATATCTATAATAAACTGGGCGCACTCATCTGTAGGACCTAAGATGATGTGTTTAAACCGATCTCTTTCAATAGGCTCAATCGCTACAGTTAGACCTAGCTTTTTTCCATACGCTGCAATTTCTAAAAAGTATTCCGTGTATCTTTGCATTATTTCTTCTCGTTTTTCAGGACCTTTATCAGGGCATCCTGTTACAACAAATACTTCTACATCTGCTTCTGCAGCATAATCCATATGTTGTTTTGCAAGCTTAAGACCATTAGCCCTATATTCTGCCTTATCACTTCCTGGGTTATATTCACCATCTACCTGAAACTGAATAGGTGTATTGTAATGTAATACCTTGTTGTGTTTTTTCATTAACTCTATTTCCCTTTTACGTATCTTTTCATCATGTGGTAAGAATGTTTCTAATGATTCATACTCCGAAAACTTACAACAGGTTGCAAAAGCAGTAAGGTGTTCTAAATCATCCTCAAATGCATCTGGAAAAAGCATTGTTGGACTAATACCAAGTTTAATATAATCTTTCATATTTATCATAATATAGACCCCCTCTTATTAAGTTCTTTGTTTTTTTGTATTTGCTATAATAGCTTTTGCTATTGGTATGACTAGTACAACAACTGCAATACATATAAAAATTGCAGAAATTGGTCTTGTAAAGAAAATACTATAATCTCCTTGTGACATAACTAGACTTCTTCTAAAGTTACCTTCTGCCATTGGTCCTAAGATTAATGCTAATACAATAGGGGATAATGGAAAGCCACCTTTAGATAGGAAATATCCTATTACGCCCGCAACTAACATAACAATGATGTCATTAAAGTTATTATTGATCGCAAATGATCCAATTGTACACAATACAATTATAGATGGAATCAAAACTTGTTTTGGTATAGAAACTACCTTTACAAATAAACGTTGACCTGAAAGCCCAAGAATTAACATAACAATATTAGCCACAATAAATCCAGCAAATATTGTATATACCGTTGGCGCATGGTCTACAAACAACTGAGGTCCTGGAATTAGATTATGCACCATGAAAGCGCCTAATAAAACGGCTGTATTTGAATCTCCCGGAATCCCTAATGTTAATAATGGTATTAAGGCTCCACCTGTGGTTCCATTATTTGATGCCTCTGGCGCTGCAACCCCTTCAGGCACACCTGTACCAAAAAGTTCTGGGTGCTTAGAAAAACGTTTTTCCATATCGTATGATACAAAAGCACTAATATCTCCACCTGTTCCTGGGATACTTCCAATAAATGTCCCTGTTAGTCCTGAACGAAGAATTGTAGGCCATATCTTTTTTAAATCTTCCTTCGTCGGTAATGCTCTTGTTATCTTCTTAATCTTTACTCTTTTAACAAATATATCTTCAATACTGATAAAACATTGACTTAAAGCAAAAAGACCTACTAAAACCGGTATAAAAGCCAATCCTCCTTGTAAAAAGGTTGTGCCAAATGTAAATCTTGAATAACCTGTTATATTATCCATTCCAATTAATGATAATATAAGTCCTAATGTACCTGCCATAAGCCCTTTGGTTAATGACTCACCTGATACACTGGCAATAATACTAATACCAAAAAATGCTAAACCAAAAATCTCAGGGGCACTAAATCTTAAAGCAAATTCTGCAAGCATTGGTGCAATTAAAATCAAAAGAACCGCACTAATAATACCACCACCAAAAGATGATACGGTTGCAATTCCTAGTGCTCGCCCTGCTTCACCTTTTTGAGTAAGCGGATAGCCATCTAAAATGGTAGCTGCAGCTGAAGGCGTCCCTGGGGTGTTAATTAAAATCGCCGTAATAGACCCTCCATAAATTGCCCCTACAAAAATACCAATTAATAATAAGATTCCAATCTCTGGTTTCATTGCAAAAGTTAATGGCATTAAAAGTGCTATACCCATAGTCGAAGTAAGACCTGGCATTGCTCCAAATGAAATCCCCATCGCTACACCTGCAATTATTGCTAGTAATGTAATGGGATTGAATACGTTCGATATTACTGTCATAAACATAATATACACCTACTTTCTAAAATAATATTCCAACTGGAAGTTGAACTTTCAATAATACTGTAAATATAAAGAACAAAACTGATGTTAATCCAAGTGGCACAGCCACCTGAACAATAATACTTTTCACTTTAAAATATCGAAGCATGACAAACAGATAAATTGCTGTTGATATTGCAAAACCAGCAAATGCTAATCCTGCAAAATAGAAGATAATGAATCCAAGGGAAACCCATACTCTAAGGTTCTCCATTGAAAAGAGTTTAATACCTTCGCATGTGCCATCTCCGCCAGTTAGTCTACATTGGAATAATTCTATTATAGACAAGATAATGACAACTACTGATAATATTCTCGGGAAATAACCCGGTCCTGGCACCCCCATGGCTGCTTTGGGAAATGCACCCGCTATTACGAAAACATACAACGCAATAAAAATAAATATATAAGACAGAACTTTACTAACCTTCTTCATATGCTTTTCACTCCCTATTTATAAAAAGGCAGGGCAGCGTCTTAAGTTGCTATCCTGCCTTTTTACTTAATATATTATTATTTACTTAAGCCAAGATCCTTAAATTGCTGTACATATATAGCTTCTTCTCTTGCCATAAGACTTACGAAATCATCAGCATCTAAATAATGCTTTGCAAAGTTTTGTTCTTCCATAAATTTTGTGATTTCTGGTGAGTCTAATGCATATTGGAAAGCGGCGTCAAGCATTTGTTTGACATCTTCTGGTGTTCCTTTAGGTGCTATGAATCCACGGAATATTGTTAATATAGTCTCTCCGTACCCTGATTCTTTGCCTGTTGGTAGGTCTGGTAATTCTGGTAATCTTTCTGGTGAGAATGTTGCTAATATCTTTGCTTTTCCTGATTTTACGTGAACATCAACCTCTTGTGGACTAATTGGAACAGCCTCAACGTGTCCACCTGCTAATGCAACACCTGCAGGGCCTGCACCATCAAATGGTACGTGAACAACATCAATTCCTGCTTCTTTTGCAAAACTAGCTGCTAGTATATGCCAGTTACTACCAATTCCACTGTTACCTATTCTAATTTCGCCTGGATGCTCTTTAGCATAAGCTACAAACTCTTCTAATGTGTCATATGGTGCGTCTGCCGCAACTGTTAATGCGCCGTAGCATGAGTTAACATTAGCAATTGAATCAAAACTTTCATATGTGAAATCTACATCTGCAACTTGTGGAACAGAAAGTAATTCTGCTACTGCTGCTGTTACACTTGATCCGTCTGGTTTATCTTTTGCTCCTGCTGCATAACCAATTGCACATCCTGCACCTGGTTTATTAACAACTACTACTGGTACACCAAGATATTCTTGAATCTTTGGCGCCATGGCTCTGTACAATAAGTCGGTTCCCCCACCTGCTGCTGGTGGAACAGTAATTGTAAGTTGTTTTGCTGGGTATTTCATTTTTTCAGGCTCATCTGGTTTAGCGCTGTCTTCTACTTTAGGATCATTATCCGTTTTAGGGGCATCTGACTGTGCTGCATTCCCGCATCCACCAACGATAGCTACTGTCATTGTCATAGCTAAAATGAGCTTTGAAGCTTTGTTAAATATTTTCATTTGTATTTCCTCCTCGTTTTCCTAAGTTGTTTATGTAATTTGTTGTACCCTTAGTATAGTTTTTATCCACCTCTTGTTCAATGTGCCCATAACACAAGAAATTATACATTTGGTCACTTCTTTTTGTGCATAAAAAACAACCATGCACTTATTCATGCGATGGTTGTTCGTTTAGGCATATTGCAATATATAACTTCATACATTCGTAAGATTTTGTGACATCTATCCCGAAGCCTTCTTTAATCTTATTAATTCTATAGCCAATTGTGTTACGGTGGACAAATAATACTTCTGATGCATTTCCTATATTCATATTGTTTTCAAAATACACCTTTACGGTTTCAATGAGTTCATCTAGCAACTTATTTTTAGTTTGACTAAAAAATTTCCCATATGTATCTAGGTACTGCTTCTTATCTTCATGGGAAATACTATCTATTAATAATTGAATGCCATAATCCTCTATAAGGATAACATCTTCTTTATTTTTCTTATTTTTGTTAATAACAACCGCCCGGTCTACTTTATCGTAGTTATTAGGATAATCCTTGTAATCTATGCACTTTTCGCTGATTACAAAGTTCACAGCTATCTTAAACTCTTTTAATATCTGTTTCCTTAGTCCCCTTAGATGCTCTTTCTTATCTTCTAAAGAAGGCAATAGCATAATAAAACTCTCATCGTATAAATAAAATGTTATTACTTCTTCTTTTTGATAATAACTTTTTATGAACTCAAGTAATTTTTGTCTTGCTTCTTGTACTTTAATTTCATCAAATTCCTCAAGTTCCTTTGCAAGGTCATTGATACTACCTACTACAATAACCTTTTGTCTAAGATCTCTAAGACCTAGAAGTTTAGCCCGGCTCATATAAATCTCTTCATCTTTGGTCCCAGTCCCCATGATCAATTCTAATATAAAACTTCTTAAAGCCTGCCCATGTATCTCTCTTGTATATCTTGATTCATCCTCTTGTACAATAAGCTCCACTAACTCTTTTACAAGTAAACCATAAGATTTAATTTCATCTGGGTTTCCTGTAATCCCCACAATACCTATGGTTTTATTTTTATATTGAATAGGGAGATTAATGCCTTCTTTACAACCCCTATATAAGTGTTTGTTTTGCTCTGTTATAATAACTTCAGCGCCACTTGCAGCACATAACCTGCCACCTTCATGGAAAGTTCCTATTCTTGCAGGATTGCTAGAAGCAATTACAACACCTTTTAAATCGATAATATTAATATTTCTATCTAAGATATTAACTACTCTGCTTACAATCTTCTGACACTCTTCTGGTTTTAGCATAGTACTCCCTTCTACTTTGTGGTTTCTTCTTTATCTATTATAACCTATCTATTAGTATATTAAAAGTATCCTAAAATCATTCGCTTTCAATATCTTATTTTTATGGTATAATAACATGTAAGAACTATTATTAATTGGAGGGATTATTATGTTAAGTGACAAATTATTAAACGCTTTAAATGAGCAAATCACACATGAATTATATGCAGCCCATTTATATATGTCTATGGCTGGTTTCTGTGCTGGTAATGATTTAGATGGTTGCGCAAACTTTTTCTTAGTTCAAGCTGAAGAAGAAAGGTTCCATGCAATGAAGTTTTTCCACTTTATTAATGATAAAGATGGGCACATTACATTTGATGCTTTAGAGAATCCACACACTTCTTATGATTCAGTGCTTAATGTTTTTGAATCTGCACTGGCCCACGAGAAAATAGTTACTTCTAAGATTTATGACTTAATGGACATTGCTACTTCAGAAAGAGAGTATGCAACCATTAGTTTTTTAAACTGGTTTGTAGATGAACAAGTTGAAGAAGAGGCTACATTTACTAGTTGGGTTCAAAAACTTAAACCTGCCATGAAAGATGAGAGTATGCTTCTTATGCTAGATATGGAACTAGCTAAAAGAGTATTTACGCCTCCAGCAGCAGAATAGCAAAAAAAAGCCCTTCATAGGGCTTTTTTTATGCAAAAGCTAAACAATTAACATCTAACATATAGATGACATCTTTTCGCTCAACAATTATTTTTATTTTGTTTTTTAGTTCTTCGTCTTCCAAAATTTTATTGATGAGCTCTTTGGTTGGGTTAATTGCAAAAGGATTTCCTACCATTTTAAGCATGGAAAAATCTCCTGATGTATCACCGTATGCATAACTTTGATCCATATTAATATCATACTCTTCTATCAGTTCTTCTATGGCTTTTTTCTTACTAACAGCGTCCCACATAGGAATAATCTCCCCACTGTAATTCCCATCATCATCGACCTTGTAAATTGTTCCTCTATAATCATCCATATTATACTTTTGGGACATTTCTCTCACTAACTCAATTGGGGAACCTGAAATAGCAATAACCTTATGGCCTTGTTCTTTATGCCACTTTATTTTATCCCTTGAGAACGTATAGACCCGGTCTCCCTTTTGCTCTATCACTTTTTTAGATACATACTCCATATGAATAGGGCTTGTTCCCTGGACCGCTTCTGTATGGGCATCGACCATCTTCAGTAAATAAGTATCATAGGTTCCTTCTCTTTTATCCCAACTAATAAAGGCGGGTCTTACTTCTTTATGCCACTTACTTTTCTCTATAAGTTCATAATTAATCATCTTTTTAAAAACATCTTTAATTAAACCTTCTCGGTAAATAGTTCCATCTATATCAAAAAACGCTGCTACTTGTTTCATAAGTCACCTCTTGTTTATAGTATTATATTGTTTTCTAGTATTATAATATATGCTTATTCATCATTATAGTGTATTTACCAAGTGCATACAAGCAATTAGCATATTGCATGCTTATTATGTTAATTGACAAAAGCCACCTGTCATTATAAAATAGGGTTGCTTGATATTAAAATAGATAAATAAGGATGACATAATGGAAAAATATAAGTTAATCGAAAGAAGTATTATAACAACCTACCGCAAACCTATTTGGAAAAAATTTATTTCCGGCATTAACCAATATGAGTTAATTGAGGAAGGAGATAAAATTGCTGTTTGTATTTCTGGTGGCAAAGACTCCATGATGTTAGCAAAGTGTATGCAAGAAATTCAAAGACATGGCAATATACAATTTGATCTTGAATTCTTGGTCATGGATCCGGGGTATAGTGATATTAACCGTGAAAAAATCATCTCCAACGCCAAGATTTTAGATATCCCTATTAAAATTTTCGATACAGAAATTTTTGATATTGTTTCAGATATTGATCAATCCCCTTGCTACCTATGTGCTAGGATGCGAAGAGGACATTTGTACAATAATGCTAAAGCATTAGGCTGTAATAAAATAGCCCTAGGTCACCACTTTGACGATGTCATTGAAACCATCTTAATGAGCATGCTTTATATGGGCCAAGTCAGAACTATGATGCCTAAATTACATAGTACTAATTTTGAAGGCATGGAACTGATTCGCCCATTATATTTAGTCAAAGAAGCCGCTATTATTAATTGGTCTAAATATAATGATTTAGAATTTATTCAGTGCGCTTGTCGCTTCACTGAAAATTGTGAGCTTGAAGATAATAAAGCAGACTCTAAACGGGCTGAGATGAAAGAACTTGTTAAATCCTTTAGAAAAACAAACCCCTATATAGAAGCCAATATTTTTAAGAGTGTTCATAATATTAATGTAGAAACGATTATTGGCTATCAAGATGAACATGGACACCATAATTTTCTTGATTCTTACTAACTTAAGTGGTTCTAACCGCCAAAAGTTTACTTTTTAATTGTTCTTCAATTCTATTTAATTCTATTTCTGCTTCTGCCCTTTGCAGGCGACCATCCGCTTGGATCTGCATCACTTCATCAAGGGTAGACAGGAGAGATTCATTAGTTATACGAATGGTCTCTATATCAATAATTCCCCTTTCTGATTCTTTTGCCGTTTCAATCGTTGCCATTTTAAGTGTTTCAGCATTTTTTCTAAGTAATTGATTGGTAATATCCGTTACTTCCCTTTGGGCTTTTGCAGCCTGAGTTGAATGAGTAACCCCTAACGCAAGAACCATCTGGGATTTCCAGAGCGGAATTGTATTGACGATAGTGGATTGGATTTTCTCAGCCATTATCGTATCATTGCCTTGAATTAAACGAATCTGGGGAGCCATTTGAATTGAAATCATTCTGGTCAATTCCAAGTCATGAATCTTTTTCTCAAAGCGATTACAAATACCAGCCAAATCATTCACGGCCTGTGCATCTTCTGGCAGACCACTCTTGGAAGATTTCTCTACAAGAATCGGGAATTCTTCTTTTCTTACCTTCTCCAATTTCCTTTTCCCGGCTAATATATACATAGAAAGTTCTTTAAAATAAATCTTGTTGAGATCATACATTTTATCTAGCATGGCAATATCTTTTAAAAGTTGAATCTGATTGTTTTCTAGTACACTACAGATCTTGTTGATATTAACCTCTGCTTTATCATATTGTGATTTCATAGCTGTTAGTTTATTAGAACTTTTCTTAAAAAAACCTAAAAACCCTTTTTCCTCTTCCTCTAGCTCAAAACTCTTTAACTGGGTTGCAATACCAGAAAGCATTTCTCCAATTTCACCTAGATCTTTTGTTCTAACATTATTTAAGGCCGTTTCAGAAAAATCAGCAATTTTCTTTTGGGCACCTACCCCATATTCAAGGATTTGGTTAGACTTATTGAGATCAATTTTCTCCGCAAATTCATTAACCACTTTTTCTTCTTCAACGGATAGGCTCGTTTCTTTAGAAAGGATTGTTTCATTATTAATTTGTATATTTTCTTTAATGGTTTCACCTTGACTAAAAGGTTCAAATGTCAATGTCGGGATTTCATTACTCATCTTTTTTCCTCCATGCTTTTTTATAATTTATTTTTAAAATTACTACGATCTCCTGTTAAGCCTTCTTGGGCAAACATAGTTTCTAACACAGATATATCTGTTGACACATCTAGTGCTACATCTTCAAATAATCCGTCTAACAAGTTTTCAAATGCATCATAAATCGTATCCATGGTTTCTTCTATTTCTTGCTTTGCGGTTGAAATATTTTGCCCTTGTACCGGTTGGTCATCTAATTGTGTATAAGTCTTTGCAAGTTTCAATGTTGTTGGCAAAAAATAAACTGTAAACCTTTTTAATTGGGGAATCTTTTCTGGATGGGCTTCTACATATTCAAAAATCCTTTCTGTAATTGCTTCTAATTTATTTAGCTTATGAGAAAGCTCCTCTCCAGGAATTAAATCATTTGCATGCTTAATCTGCTTGATTAATTCTCTTCCATCATCAATTACTTTTCGTTGTTCTTGTGTTAATGGATCTTTTTTATTATCTCTTTTATTATTTTTTATCTCTAATGCTTTTGCTTTTAATTCTAATTCTTTCATCTTTGCACTTTTTTGTAGCTTTAAGTATTCTTCATAACACTGATGATTTAACATAAAATAAGTCTTTTGCTCATCAATATGTCCTTCTGGAAACATTCCTATTGCAATCATTTTTTTCAAATCATTTACAGTCGCTTTATCACTTTGTCCTGTAGCAGAAGAGAGCTCTTTAATTGGACAATAATAACGATTGTTTAGTCGTCCAACATATCTTTGAAATCGACTGAGCCTTTTTTGAATTCTATTCCCATTTGTAATTGCGAATATACTAATTATAAATGGGATAAAAAGGCCCCCTGCAATGGTATGAAAGATTATCCTACGGCCTATTGTGTAACCTAATAGTGACATTACAGTAATGGGGATGCCAAATCCCACTGCTCCTATTCCGCCAAAGGCAGTGTATAAAACGCCTGATACCTTGCCAACTGGAACAGTTAATTTATTTGATTTTATATCTAATTTGTTTTGTACTTTGTCCCAATTACCCATAAATTTACTCTCCTTAAATTATTATAAGGCTTTCTCTTTATTATATCGTATTCAAGTATTAAATTCACTCTCTTTTTCAAATTAACAGAACTATTCCATGAAAACGTAAAAAAACCCATGTGATACGCACTATAACACGTATGACATGGGATTTAAAGTCTTAGTATCACTTTTCAAATCCGCCGGCAATCATTCTACTATAAATCCCTGGATGGGAATCTGGAATAACCGTAGCACCCACTATTTTTGAGTAAAACGCAATGGCGTCACTAGCGCCTCCTATAATTGCATATCCATAGCCCATTTCTCTCATATCCAGTAAGCATTTAAGCAATAATACTGTGCCGACTCCTTTTCCTCTGGCTATATTTGAAACCCCTGTAGGTCCAAAGAACCCTTTGCCAGTTGCATTATAGCAAGCAAAGCCAATCACTTCTTTATCCTTAATTGCAATAAAACAAGATGTTGGGTCATTAAATAGTGCTTGCTCAAATTCATTAGCCCATCCAATTTCAAATTCCCTTACTATAAAATCAATGATTCTTGATTTATCTAGTGCAAGTGCGCGAACAATTTTTATATTATGTTCATCCAGTTTCTCTAAACCTTTTATATTATCTTCTAAGTCATATAATTTTACTAATAAGTCTGCTGTCATAGTTGCCTCCTAGTCGATGATACAAATGTGTACTGGTTCTTATTTCCTAAGTCTCATTTTTTTCATTGCACTTACTAAGAATCCACCCTGGAACTTTCTAACCTCATAGGAAACAATAAATGCTTTAGGTTCATATTCTTCAATAATTTGTATGAGTTCTTCTTCCCTACTTCTTTTTGTTAGAATATCTAGACGATATCTTTTGCTATCTCGTCCTTCACCTTCATACACTGTAACACCAAATCCCTTATTCCTCATATGGTCTATTAGGGTAGTGTTTTTTTCCATAAGGTTTACAATAAGGCTATTATATCCGATTGCCAGCTTATTTTCAATAGCCCCTCCAATAAGGATTCCAACACCGTACCCTACTGCATACACAAACATAGCTAAAGGTCCTTGATTTCCACTAAATACGAGAGATAAACCAAAAACATAAACAAGCGCCTCAACAAAGCCAAGCAGAGCCGCAATGGTCGTCATATTTTTAATGAGGAATATAGTCCTAAGCGTCAATAAGGGTACATAAATCAATTGGAGTAATATGATTAATATAATTTCTTTCATCTAAGCTTTCTTCACAAATTCGGATTTTAATTCCATGGCTCCAAAACCATCAATTCTGCACTCAATGTCGTGATCTCCATCAACTAAACGTATGTTTTTAACTTTTGTCCCTATTTTTATGGGCGTTGAGCTCCCCTTTACTTTGAGGTCTTTAATAACGGTTACTGTATCCCCGTCGTTTAAAACGTTGCCATGAGCATCTTTAAAAACTGATTTCTCACCGTTATTTTGTACTTCTGATCCAATCGGCCACTCATGGGCACATTCTGGGCACACTAAAAGATTACCATCCTCATAAGTGTATTCTGACCCACATTTTGGGCAATCAGGTAAATTTTTCATGTTGTCATCTCCTCTATTTCTTTATTAGCTTTACTAATTCATGATATCATAGTCTACTCTTATTCACAAATCTCCTTCACCTTATATACTGGGAAATGATTGCCTCTGCCACCTGAATGCCATCTACGGCAGCTGATGTTATGCCACCTGCATATCCAGCCCCTTCTCCTGCCGGGTACAACCCCTTAACGTTACTCTCATACTTAAAATTGCGTTGGATGCGTATAGGACAAGAGCTTCTTGTTTCAGGCCCTGTCAGGACTGCTTCTGAATCCGAAAACCCTTTTAATTTACTGTTAAAAGCAGTGATTCCCTCTTTTAGCGCCTCCACTGCAAACCCTGGTAAACAGTTAGCTAAGTTTGTCCAGGTTACATTTGGTAAGTAAGATGGCTTTATTTTCCCAGGGCCAACCGACGGTACCCCATTCATAAAATCTCCAACTAGCTGAGCAGGTGCATTGTAAATACCGCCTACAAGCTTAAATGCTTTTTTCTCATATTCTCTTTGTAAATACATTCCAGCTAGTGGGTGCGAGCTGCCATAGTCTTCAGGGCCTATATTAACCAAAATAGCACTATTGGCATTTACTTGGTCTCTTTTATGCTCACTCATTCCATTGGTTACAATACCACCTTCTTCTGAAGATGACCCAACAACCATACCTCCTGGGCACATACAAAAGGTATAAACGCCCCTGCCATTTTTAGCTCTATGAGATAATTTATATTCTGCTACTCCTACCTTGGGATGCTCTGAAAATTTACCATACTGAGCAGTATTAATAAGCTTTTGTGGATGCTCTATCCGTACCCCTATAGAAAATGATTTTTGCATTATTTCTACTTGGTTTGTGTGTAACATTTCAAATGTATCTCGGGCGCTATGGCCAATGGCTAGTACCACAACATCTGCTGGAATAAAGTCTTTTTGGTTAATCGTAACACCAGAGATCACTCTATTTCCGGATACTGTATCCACCTTGATATCTGTTACAGTGGCATCAAATCTAAATTCTCCACCTAACCCTATAATGGTATTTCTTATATTAGCCACCACATCTCTCAGGATATCTGTCCCTACATGTGGTTTTTGTTTGTACAATATTTCTTCTGGGGCTCCTGCTTTAACAAATTCTTCAAGTACTTTTCGGCAACGACTATTTTTAATTTGAGTCGTTAGCTTTCCATCTGAAAACGTCCCTGCTCCTCCTTCCCCAAACTGTACATTAGAATTAGGATTAAGTATGCCTTCTTTCCAAAAAAGTTCTACATCTTTAGCTCGTTCACTTACCTTTTTACCTCTTTCTAAGACAAGTGGATTATATCCTCTTTGTGCTAGGATCAGAGCAGCAAAAAGTCCACAAGGGCCACTTCCAATAATTATGGGCTTCTGTGAAAGAAGCTGATCTCCACTTGCGACAGATTTATAGTCCTCTTCATTTGCACTGATCGTTTGTAAGTTTTTAATGCGCTTGAGCACACTTTCTTCATCTTTTATTGCCACATCAACTGTGTAAACAAAATATAGCACATCTTTTTTACGTGCATCAACAGACTGCTTATATATACTGTAAGATATTAAATCACTAGGTTTTATTTTTAATTTTTTGATAATCTTATCTTTTATCTTTACTTCATCTTCATAAATAGTAAGCTTTATTTCCGCTACTCTTATCATATTCTTACTCCTTCATAGGGATTTCATTTTCTTATCTTAAATTATACCATAAAATCGCGTTTAAAAGGCACCCCTAAGGGTGCCTCATTAGTGTATCTGCTTTCAATCATATTATGCCATTAAAACAGATACTTCATTGGCCCATTTTATAGATTCTAAATATTCTTCACTTAAAATATTAGCATCTATATTTTCCTCTATTGTAATAATCTCGACTTCATCCCAGTCACCTTTTTCATAAGCTATAAGTAGTTTGTACACTGTGTACAATTCCCCCTTATGACGAATTAAGGCGTCTTTTATAGATTGTGTTAAAGCGATATCTCTTAAAGCTTCTTCCATTGTTTGATCAAGAAGGGCATCTAATGTACTAAAAAGTCCCATCATAGAAGCTTCATGTTTTATTTTTCCAAGCCCTGTCCTCACAGTAATCTCTTCTGCAAATTTCGTCCTAATTAATGATATTCTTACTAATTCTTTTGGTTTTCCCTTCCCAATATCTTGGAACATTAATATACTAATCCACTTTTCTATTTCATCTAATCCCATATATGTTAGCCCTTTTTTAATAGAATCAATTAAGTTTTTCTTAGAACGATAACTAATAACACGCATAAACCTGTAAGCCAAGTTTACATCTTTTTCTATTATTCCTGCTAAAATGTCATAGGATGGTTCCGATTTTTTAAGTTCCCATAACATTCTTGTATACTGGGTTTTAGAAGAAGTTTTGCCCCCAGCTTTACTGACAATATTAGGCCTACTAAAAAAATATCCTTGAAATAAGTGGAATCCCATTTCTTTGGCTTGTAAGAAATCTTTTTTGGTCTCAACTTTCTCCGCCAATATGATTTTCTTATCTATAAGAGCCCTTTTTACATCTGCTTCTATCGATTTTAGAGGCGTCTGAAGTAAATCGAATTTAATAATCCTTGCCAGTGGGACTAATGGGTATTCTTTATAATCCTTAACAAAATCATCAAGTGCAATTTTATACCCCATCTTTCTAAGGTCTTGAAGTCTTTTAATTAATCGATCATCTATCTTAACATCCTCCAGGATTTCAATAATAAGCCTATCTGGCGAAATTATTTCTAGAGAATTGGAATGAATAAAGTATTCGTCAAAATTTATGAAAGCATATTTATCTTCTACTATATTATTTATTCCGGCTTCAAATAAGCCTCCTACTACAGTCGCTGTTGCTTCTTGGGATGATACCCCTCCAAATTGAGTTGATCCACTATCTAATCGAAATAAGAGTTCATATCCAAAAACATCCATTCTCTTATTAAAAATTGGTTGCCTAGCAATAAACATAATCTGCCCCCTCTTATTAACCCTTATATCTACATTATACCATTAAATTCTGCATAATATGTAATTTACTTATATATTAGTAAAGATTAATATTTGGTATTTTCTTGAAATATACTATATTATACCCCCCCCCTATTATATTACCTGAACATCGTCTAACAATAGGGTATTTTATGTCTTATATTGCAAAAAAAATCTGTAACTTAGAAAGTCTAAGTTACAGATTTTTTATTGTTAATTTAGTATTCCATTGCAGCTAATCTTTCATAGCTTCTTAATCTATCTTTAGCATCTTCCGCTGCTTGGTCAAATAATACTTCTGCAGTCTCTGGGAATGATCTTGTAAGTGAAGAATATCTTACTTCGGTCATAAGGTGCTCTTTATAGTCTTTAGTAGGCGCTTTAGAATCTAATATAAATGGATTCTTACCTTCTTCTGCTAGTAATGGGTTGTATCTGTACATGTGCCAGTAACCAGCTTCTACTGCATTTTTAGTTATTTGTTGCGCCGTACCCATTCCTGTTGTAATACCATGGTTAATACATGGTGCATAAGCAATAATGAGTGATGGTCCTGGATAAGCTTCAGCTTCTTGTAACGCTTTGATGAGTTGCGCTTGGTTTGCACCTTGAGCTACTTGTGCTACGTATACGTAACCGTAAGACATCATCATCATTCCAAGATCTTTTTTCTTAGTACGTTTACCTGATGATGCGAATTGTGCAATTGATCCTGTTGGTGTTGATTTAGACGCTTGCCCACCTGTGTTTGAATACACTTCTGTATCAACCACAAATATATTAACATCTTTTCCTGATGCTAAAACATGGTCTACCCCACCAAATCCAATATCATAAGCCCATCCGTCTCCACCAAATATCCACTGAGATTTTTTAACAAGGTGCTCTTTGTTATCAATGATTTCATCAAAGATTGATTGAGCTCTCTCATCATTACCTTTGTAATTTTGTAATGCTGGAAGTAATGCTAGTGTCGCTTTCTTAGATTCTGTGCCTAGGTGCATATTCTCTGCCCAGTCTGTAAGACTTGCTTTCACGTCAGCATCAACATCTAAATCAATTGCTTCTACTACTAAGTCTTTGATTCTATTTCTTGTTTGTTCTACTGCTAAGAACATACCAAAGCCGAACTCTGCGTTATCTTCAAATAATGAATTCGCCCATGCTGGTCCGAATCCATCTTTATTCATTGTATAAGGAGTAGATGGTGCACTTCCCCCCCAGATTGATGTACATCCTGTTGCGTTAGCAATATACATTCTATCACCAAACATTTGTGTAATTAACTTAATGTATGGTGTTTCACCACACCCTGCACATGCTCCTGAGAACTCAAGTAATGGCTCTTCAAACTGGCTGCCTTTTACTGTTTTTGTGTTAAGTGGGTTTTCTTTAACTTCTAATTCCATTGCATATTCCCAGTTCGGAATTTGCGCTGTTTGTGTCTCGATTGGCTTCATAATTAATGATTTTTCTTTAGAAGGACATACCTGAGCACAGTTTCCACAACCAGTACAGTCAAGTGTTGAAACTTGAATCTTATACTGATACTCTTCAAAGCCTTTACCAACAGCCTTTTTGGATTTGAAGTTTTCTGGTGCATTAGCCACTTCACTTTCATTGATTAAGAAAGGACGAATTGCAGCATGTGGACATACATATGAACACTGATTACATTGAATACAGTTATCAATTTGCCACTCTGGAACTTCTACTGCAATACCACGTTTTTCAAATTTTGAAGTGCCTTGTGGGAAGGTTCCATCTTCTCTGCCTACAAATGTACTAACTGGAAGTGACTCCCCTGCTTGAGCATTAACTGGCTCTTGAATGCTACTGATAAACTCAGGAACATCTTTAGCTGCTGCAACTTCATCTAATACAACAATGTTAGCCCATTCTGCTGGAACTTCTACTTGTTTAACTTGCGCTACACCCTGATCTACAGCTGCGTAGTTTGAGTTAACAATTTTCTCACCTTTGTTACCATATGAATCTACAATTGCTTGCTTCATATATTTAACAGCATCTTCTATTGGAACGATGTTTGAAAGCTTAAAGAACGCTGCTTGTAAAACTGTATTAATACGGTTTCCAAGGCCAATCTCTGCTGCAATACCAATTCCATCAATTGTGTACATGTTTATATTTCGTTCAGCAATAATCTTTTTAACGTGTGCTGGAAGATATTTATCTAGTTCTTCCGCATTCCAGTGACAGTTCAGTAGGAATGTTCCGCCATCTTTAAGGTCTGCTAACATATCATACTTATCTAGGTATGATGGGTTATGACACGCTACAAAGTTTGCCTTTTTAATGAGGTATGTGGCTCTAATTGGCTCTTTACCAAATCTAAGGTGAGAAATTGTTACCCCACCTGATTTTTTGGAGTCATATGAGAAGTAAGCTTGTACGTACTGCTCCGTGTGGTCACCAATAATCTTAATAGAGTTCTTGTTTGCGCCAACTGTTCCGTCAGATCCAAGTCCCCAGAATTTACAACTGATTGTACCTTCTCCTAATATGTCAATTTCTTCTTTGATTGGAAGTGACTTAAAGGTAACATCATCATTAATACCAATTGTAAATTTGTTCATTGGCTTCTCAGCATTTAAGTTCTCAAATACTGCTACAATTTGAGCTGGTGTTGTATCTTTTGATCCAAGTCCATAACGTCCACCAACGATCATTGGGCGCTCGTTGTTTTCAAAGAATGATGTACAAACGTCAAGGTATAATGGTTCCCCAATAGCACCTGGCTCTTTTGTTCTATCAAGTACAGCTATTTTCTTAACTGTTTTTGGTACTTGCTTTAAGAAATGAGCAACTGAGAATGGTCTGTAGAGACGTACTTTAAGAAGTCCTACTTTTTCTCCGCTTGCATTTAAGTAATCTACAGTTTCTTCAATTGTATCTACAACTGATCCCATAGCAATAATAATTCTTTCTGCATCTGGTGCACCGTAGTAATTAAATAGGCCGTAATCTCTGCCTGTAATTTTGTTAATTTCATTCATATAATCTTCAACTATTGCTGGTAATCTATCATAGAAAGGATTACTTGCTTCTCTTGCTTGGAAGAAAATATCTGGGTTTTGAGCTGTTCCACGAAGTACTGGACGCTCTGGGTTTAATGAGTTCTTTTGGAAAGCTTTAAGAGCATCTCTATCGATTAGTCTTGCATACTCTTTGTAGTCTGTTAATTCAATTTTTTGGATTTCATGTGATGTTCTAAATCCGTCGAAGAAGTGAAGAAATGGAACTCTCGCTCTAATTGCACTAAGGTGAGCAACACTAGCTAAGTCATGTGTTTCTTGCACGTTTGTTGCTGCAAGCATTGCAAATCCTGTTTGGCGACATGCCATAACGTCTGAGTGATCTCCAAATATTGATAATGCATGTGTTGCTATGGCTCTAGCACTTACATGGATAACTGCTGGCAATAACTCCCCAGCCATTTTATACATATTAGGAATCATAAGTAATAAACCTTGTGAAGCAGTAAATGTAGTCGTAAGAGCACCTGCTGTAAGTGATCCGTGTACTGTTCCAGCTGCACCTGCTTCTGATTGAAGCTCTACTACATTAACTGTTTGATTAAATATGTTTTTTCTACCTTTAACAGACCACTTATCAACATGCTCTGCCATATCTGATGATGGTGTGATAGGATAAATCCCAGCAACTTCGGTAAACGCATAAGCAACGTGAGCTGCAGCGGCGTTTCCGTCCATTGTTTTCATAACCTTTGCCATTTAAATTCCTCCTGTGTGAAGTGATTTTACAATATATAATGAGAATACATGATACTGTATACGTGCATTATATCATTATTAGTAATTTGATACAATGATTACTAATATATATTTTAAGTTCACTATAGCTTGATACAAATTTAACGTTAAATTTCGTTCTTACCTGGCTTTACAAGGGTACAACTAACAATCATAGCAACAATATATAATCCAAGAGTGACATATAAGACATTATTATATGAATTTGTCTTGGAAATAATAAAGGCACTTAACTGATTACCTGATAAGCCTGCTATGGCCCATGCTGATAATGCAAGCCCATGAACTGTACTGATACTCTTCATGCCAAATCGATCTGATAATAAAGTTGGAAGATTGGAGAATCCTCCACCGTATCCTGCATTAATAACACATAGTAATACAATCACTAGAGGGGCAATTCCTTTATTGATACCGTTTGTTAAAATTATAACTCCTGTACATACGATTGATATAGCAAATATAAATTTGTAAATAGTATTTCTATCTTTTAACTTATCTGCTGCTGCTGAAAAGAAAAGTCTTCCACCTGCATTAAATACTGCCGTAAGTGAACTAACAAATGCGATTGATCCAAATCCTATGAAGGCTAGGATATCTTTTTCCTGGGAAATAAGGGCTAGCCCACACGTAATATTAATATAGAACATAAGCCAAATACCTATGAATGTTTTATTTTTAAATACTGCAAGAGGGCTCACTTCGCCTGATGCTTTGCTTGATGTTCCACTTTCTTCTACCCAACCTTCTGGTTTTTTAAGCAGTAAATGTCCTGCAAACATCATTACAAAATACATAATGGCTAAAATAAAGAACATTTTATATATTTTAGTTGGGTCTACAAGGGTTCCATCTGCATTGGTTGCCCCTTGAAGGATTTCCATTATGGGACTAGCTATAACTTTTGCTAAACCGAAACCAGCTACTGCAAGGCCTGTTGCTAACCCTTTTTGCTTATCAAACCATAACATTAAGGTTTTAACTGGAGATAAATATCCAATTCCTAGCCCGATACCCATTATAACGCCGTAGCAAAGATAAATCCCTAGTAATGACTTTTTATAAATAAAGAATCCTGTTCCTGCCATCCCAACTGCAAAACAAAGAGCTGCGATTAGTGAAGACTTATGAATATCTTTCTCAACGAACTTGCCTGTAAATGCCGCTGACATTCCAAGGACGAAAATTGCAATACTAAATGCCCATTCAACTTGGCTATTGCTCTTGCCAATATAATTTGCAATATTACCCTTTAACAATGACCAACAATAAACACTACCAATACTACTGTGGATTAACAACGCTGGCACTGCAGCCCTCATCCATTTGTTCTGAATTTTATTCATTTTAAACAACCTCTCTTTTTTTTGAAATTTTAAGTAATATGTACCTGATATTTAAATGTTCTTTTGTACAATACGACACCCCTACATGTAAGAATATAGGGGCGTTAGAAAATTTAATATATCGTATACAGTATACACCTTTTAGCTTAGTTTATCAACTTGTTACTAAAGTCTTTTTTTATTTCCAAAAAGTATTCCATCTCTTTTAAAATCAAGAATAATATAGCTCTGTTTTCAAATTCTCCTCTGGACGTAGGAAGATTTGAATTTCTAAAAAACGTATATAATTCTTCTAAATCTGTTACGAGTTCTTTTACGTCATTTAGCTCGTGAAAAGAATCTGAAACCTTTTCTATATAATCTGCAACTAAATGAGTTTGAGGGAGTACTTCATTAAGCTTTCTAATATCACCTTTAATATTTTGTAACACTGAAACCTGAACCTTTCGCATTTCTAAATATGATATTAAATACTTAGTGTCTGTTAAAAACCGATTACCTGCTTCTTCATAAGCCTGATCTAAAAGCTTCCCTAAATCTAGTTTTAGCTGTTTTATTTTTATTTCTGTTTGATTTCCCCGGAGTACATCTGCCATCTCTTTGAGAACTATCTTAATCTTTTCTTCAATCATCTCCTGTTTTTGCTGTAGCCTCTTTTTATATTTTGGCATAATAAGATTTAATCCTATACCTATAGTCATTCCTATAAATAATATAGATACCTCATTAATAATAAAAGAAAATGCCATATTCTTTTCTATTAAAAAATGGGTCGTTAAGACTGCGTTCATTGAAATCCCATCTTGTAGGTTGAAAAAATGACACGATGCAACAAAGACAAGGACAAATATCCCAAATGCAATACTAGTATACCCAAATAGGGAAAATATTATATATGCTACACTGACTGCTACTATAAACGCAGCTATTCTCCTTAGGGCAATAAATATTGTCTCTTTTTTAGTATTTTGAATGGTAAGCAGTGTAATTATCCCTGCTGAAGCACTATAGGCAAGGCCTAGCTTACTAGCCACTAATATGGCCATAGCTGATCCTATACCTGTTTTTAAAAGGAAAAATATATTAATCCCTTTAAGTTTATTTTTAAAATCCACTGTCTACACCCTTCCTTAAATAAAAAAATGATTCATTAGAATCATTTTTTTACCAATATCCTTAATCAACGGCTTTCATTGAATCTACCATTGCTATGCGCTTTAGCTTTTTATACATAATTAAATCAACAATGCCTGAGAATAACAGTGTTATTAGCGCTGATAATACATAACTGGAAATTGAAATGTTTCTACCAAACATTAAGTCTATTGATTCTCCGATTTTAATAATAAATTTATGAAGTGCTGATCCTAATAACAGTCCAACACCTGTTCCAATGATACTTAATATAGTTGTTTCCCTATATATATAGGCTGCAACCTCTTTGTCATGGAATCCAAGTACTTTTAATGTCGCTAGTTCTTTTCTACGCTCATCAATGTTTATATTGGTAAGATTATAAAGCACAATCACTGCAAGTCCACCGGCTGCTAGAATGAGTACCAGAACAATAAAATTAATGCTTTCAAGAAGATTGTCATAAATTTCTTTTGTTTGTGACATAAATTCCGCACTAAGGGCCGTATCTCCAGCTAAAATTTCAATAAGGGTCTTATCTTGTTCTGTAGTTTTAGTTATAAGCGTTTTAATCATTAGAGTATCATATGAAAATGTTTTATTAAAAGCCTCTTCATAGTCTACTTTGTTAATATAGACATAGCTCCCCACATAATTTTCTGTAATACCCGTTAATACAAACTGAGCCTGCTGCTTATCGGCATCTTCTAGTACAAAAGAATCCCCAACTTTTATATCCAGGGCTTGTGCTAATTTTTCAGTAACAACCACTGATGAATCATTAAAGGTTATGGGCATTTTATCTTTTCGGTTTCTTAAATTTATAAATTTCTTAAGCTTTGTTGACTCTCTTGGTACCATAATCGATGTAGCAAAAGACTCATCTTCTTGATAGATTTTTCCTTCCTCCCTAAATAGGTCCATATAATCTTTAACTTTATCTGGATTATCCAAAAAGTCTTCTAGTATTTTATCACTTTTGCCAGTATCATCTGTTTCTACAATAAGATCATATTTAACAATCTGTTCAAATTGGGTATTTGCAATATCCCTTATAGAGTCCCTTAGGCCAAAACCCGCAACAATCAACGCTGTACACCCTGAAATCCCAATCACCGTCATAAAAAAGTGTTTTTTATAACGCATAAGATTTCTTGCCGTTGCCTTGTAAGTAAACTTCATCCTAGACCAAATAAAAGTAATATTCTCAAGGAAAATACGTTTTCCTGCCTTTGGCGCCCGTGGAAGCATAAGGGTTGCTGGTTTCTCTTTAAGGGCATGTTTAGCTGCCGAAATCGTAGCTGCCATGGTACTTGCAGTGGCTAGAGCCGATGAGATAATTGCAAAACTCCAACTAAATTCTGTTATTAATGTTGGCAAGCGATACATGGTCTTATAAGTACTCCATATAACTTTTGGCAATATCTGAAAACCTGCAACCAAACCAAATATGCTCCCTAAACCACTTGCCATACCACAGTAAATAATATATTTAGATATAATCACACCATTGGTGTATCCAAGGGCTTTTAACGTCCCTATTTGAGTTCTGCCCTCTTCTACCATACGGGTCATGGTTGTTAAGGCTACTAATGCTGCTACAAGTAGAAAAAACACTGGAAATACCTTTGCAATATCTCCCACCTTCTCTACGTTGGCTGAGAAACTGGCATAACTAATATTAGAATTACGATCAAGTACATACCACTTAGCATCTTTAATATCTTCAATGGCTTCTTCTGCCTCTGTAATTTTAAAATCTGCATCTTCTAGTTCTTCTTCCACTTCTTCTTTTGCCTTTTTATAGTTGACCTCTCCATTAGCTATATCTTCTTTTGCCTTTCGAAGCTCTAACTCTCCTTGATCTATATTTAATCTAGCCTGATCAATTTGAAACTGAGCCTCTGCAAACTTTGCCTGGGCTTCTAACTTTTTAGACTCTAGGAGTAGTTTACCTACTAATACTTTAGATTCCTTAGCCCTTATATCTTGCAACCCATTATTATAGGCTTGAACACCAATGATAGTTTGGCTGTAAATGAGAGCCTGCCTGGCCTTGCTAAGTTCTATTTCTGCCTGCTCAAATTCAAATTCTTGGTTTTTAATTTGATTTTCATAATCAAGTCTTTCTTTTGAAAGCTCTATTTCACTCGTGGATAGTTGGTCTTTGGCCCTGAATATATCTGCCTGAGCTGCTATAATATCAGATGCCCCTGATTGAATGTCCCTTAGGGCATTTTCAAGTTCTTGGTAGGCTTGTTTCTTTGCCTCATCATACCCATCTTTAGCATCATTTAACGTGTCATTGGCTTCTGCCATAACTTCTTTATAACGTATCTTAGACCTAGCTTTCCCTATATTTTCAATTTCTTTAACAATTTTTTCAACATAGGTTTCATATTCATCTGTAAAACTTGGTAATGCCTCACTGCCTAACGTCCTAATATAAAAATCTGTATAGACATCAAGGGCATAACCCTCTTCATTAATGTACAAAATAGCCCCTAATCTACCATCACCCTTACTACTGATTTCTCTTTCGTTAGAAATATAAAATGGATTTTCTACAACTCCCACTACAGTAAACTGAGTATTCTTATAGGTATCTTCTAGGGCATCCTTCTTATCCTCATCTTCTTCTGTGATGGTCAGGGTTGTTCCTAAGGCAATTTCTGATATATAAGTGCCGCTTCGTTCTACAACACACTCATTATTAGTTCTTGGCATTCTGCCTTTTACTAATCCTAATCGATTAATAAATTGGCCCTCTTTAGCATTTAAACTGCCCAAGGGCAGACCATAAATCCTAGCTGTAAGGAGTACATTTTCACTACTCACCATTAAAGCATCTGTCACATAGGCCGGCATAATATGCTCTACTTCTTTAACTTTAGACACTTCTTTAAAGTCATCTTTGGTTAAG
>DUUM01000158.1 GCA_012841565.1 Candidatus Epulonipiscium sp.
CCAAGGGAGGCCATGCTATCCGTGACTAAATCACTTGCATAAGCAAGATCTATCCCACCAGCTGCTGCAAGGTCTAATACTTTAGGAAGTACTGTAATTGATTTTTCAGTGTCATATCCTGCAAGTGCTAAATATTGCAGTGCCTCAGCTGCATCTCTTGCTGAGAACATAGTGGCGGCACCCATTTCCTTCGCTACCTTCTCAAGCTTATCAAAGTCCTCACCTGTTGCACCTGAAATGGCCTGTACCTGAGACATAGCAGCTTCAAAATCACTACCTACTTTTAAAGCAGCAGTACCAAGTCCTACCGCTGCGGTTCCTGCCGCTACAAAGGCTGTGCCAACTGCTTTAACAGAAGTGCTTGCTACTTTCCCTGCAACATCCCCTAATTTTGAAAGCTTAGAGCCTGATTTGTCTGATTTATCGCCTAGCTCGTCAACTTCATTACCAGCCTTATCTGCACTTGTTTCTAGGCTTTTAAGCTCTATAGATGTCTTTTCTATTTCCCTTGTAAAGGCTCTATACTGTTCTGCATTAATCTTTCCATCGGCAAACTGCTTATTAACCTCAGCTTGTGCATCTTTTAGAATTTTAAGTTTCTCTGCTGTTGTACTTGTTTGGTTTTGCAAGAGTTTCATCTTCTGGGTAATTAGCTCTGTGTTTCCTGGATTCATTTTTAAGAGTTTCTCTACTTGCCTAAGTTCATCTTGCAACCCTCGGCTAGTTCTATTAACACCGCTTAATGCTTTTTCTAGTGGTTTGGTATCACCACCTATTTCGATGGTAATTCCTTTGATTTTACGTGCCATTCTTACACCTCCTCTCGATTTTGAGCATGGAAAAAGCACCTACTGATTAAAGTAAGTGCTTCTAACAAATATCTACCTGTTAAGTTATAGTTTTAAGTACCTCGTTAAATTGGAATTTGAGGTTTATTTCGAATCTTGAACTGCTTTCATTAATTTTTCAGGTGTACGTCTTAATTTCCATAACTCATTATTGTGTCTGATTTTTATTGATGCTTTATTAGATTTCATAAATTGGTTAATCTCTATAGCAGTGAAGCCCTGCATCTTCAAATACCGCTCTAACTCTCTGATTGCAGCTTGACTTTTTTCATATACGATGCGTTCTTCAGCCTCATCTTTATTGATACCCCAATACTTATTTAAAACACGAATAATTTCATCTTTACCAACATCTGCATCATACAGTGCTGCCATAGTGTTTGTGATTCCTATTTCTATTGCATCTGAAAAGGCTACCCCTCCTGCTTGATTTATACTATCTCCGTATAACTTTAAAGCTAAGCCTGCAACGATTTTTCCACCTGCTTCTACATATTCCTTAACATCATCACTACTGATTTTTGACATATATTCGCTCCTCCTATTAGATAAATTCCTATTTATCAGCCTATAAAATAACTAATCAATAGCTTGATTATAGCATGTCTATATTAAAACATCTTCTGTTTTTCAAAAAATTCATATTAAATTAAAAGCTATTAAAATGCTCCTGAGTTGCCTGTTCTAATATTCCCTCATCTTTTGATTTATCTCCCCTTAATCCATCATACTGGGTAATGTAATCTAAAATCATACCAATGCTCAGCACATTAAAATCTCTTAACGTAAGCCCTCTACTGATGGCATGAGTCATGAGCATTTCAGTGGTCATCACTTCCCCATCATCTGCCTGAGCAGTGCCTACTTTTTTTTACTTGTTCTCATAAGACACACTAGCATCTCCATGACTTTAGGTAACACTTCTAAAATCGGAAACTCTTCAAACTCATCTAGCCATTCGACTGGTGGCTTAATCGTTGGGCTGGCTGTTTTGGCCATAATCCATAGGATATTAAAAAACACCTCAAAATCTATTTTGTCCGTTTGTAATTCCCCGTCTTTATAGGCACCATCAAGTTTAATCAGTTCTGTTAAAAGGTCTTTACCAAATTGTATCTTGTAACGCAAAAGAGTAGCGCCTGTTGTTTTTAGCGCTACATCTTGATCGCCTATTTTAATAATTCTTTCCATCCTATGCACCGCCTACAATAGCGTCTTTTAAATAGACTGCTCCGTACCAACCATCATAGGTTATCGCCTCTGTTTCAGCTGTTGTTTTAGCCTTAACAATATTTGTCCCAGGCATTAATCTACAAGATAAGTTTAGCGTTTCTGTCTTTGGCTCAATCCCCTGCCCCTTAGTAGAGCTTTCAATACTTGGCCTAGCTGCCTTACAGTTATACATGAGATGGCGGGTTGCCTTTATATCACCTTCAAACTCAAACAACATGGCAAATGGTGCTGGCTGTTTATCACTTTCTTCAAACTGTACTTTATTGGCATCCACGACTTCTTTCAGAACTGTTACCTTGAAGCTATCTGGAATAATTGCCATCTCAACCGTTCCGTCATACCCGTTATTTGCAATGGCCGTAAAGTACTCCATATTATCTGCGTAAAAAGGTGTCGTATCACCCACTGGCGAAAGGGCTAGGTTAAATGCTCCTGCAATAAGAATAGGTTTTCCAAAGGTAATTTTTGTTACCCCTTCTAGTACTTCTTCAGTAATAGGTGCGTAATGTACATTTTTCAGACCATACTTAATTTTATTACTCATTTTGCGCCTCCTTGTTATAATTCATATCTCACTTGATACATCTTTTCTGTATCAATATAGGTCTCATACTTTTCATAAAACCATTCATTCTCATCTAGTAAACTTTCAACTTTAAGCTCCTGATTAGTGTCTTTATTCTCTGTGTATAGCTCAATAGCCATATGCTCTGTGCCATAATATACTTTATTGTCTGCGCCAAAGTTATTAGAGCCGTTAGCTAGATAAATAATATAAGGCAGGGCTACTTGCTTTTTAAAATGGCTATAGGTTACCGGAATGCCAATTTGTAAGAGCGTGTTATATAGCCTTTCAAAGTTCATTCTAGTGCCCTCCTCACTTTATCTTCAAAATCATTTATAACTTGGATCTCTACAGGAGCAATATGCTGAATCGCCCTAACTCTTCCCCCACCTCTTTTAGCATGACCATTTTCAAGAAGATGGGTTAAATAATAGCGCTTATTACAAACCACAAAGCCATCAGCTAGTTTTCGTTTAGTCCAGCTTTTTGCATATTTACCTTTGTCTTTCGGGCTTGTTCGTTTTAATTCTT
Source organism: Candidatus Epulonipiscium sp. (assembly GCA_012841565.1). The sequence goes on from DUUM01000158.1 coordinate 3,178, forward strand.
TAACAGCATCTTTTGCAACTTCATCAGCAGCTTCTAATAATTCTTCCTGCACCTCATTTGTATACTCCGAAAGATACTTCGTAATCTGTTTTGTGAAATCATCCATCTGATCCTTGCTCCTTGCCATTTGTCTCCTCGCTGCATAGTAACTCTAAGAAAACACATCTTTCTTCTGGATTAATCACTTGATGGATTCTAAACACCCTCTCCTCAAATATAACCACCATCATAGGGGCAATATCTTTTCTGTAGCGCACCGTGATTTTAGTACTAATGTCTGTGGGAGATTGTTTCCCCTTAGAAGAACCTTTACTTGATATTGCCTCTATGCTTGACCATACCTTCCCTATATCTTCTAGGGTTTCTATTTCACATCCGATGCTATCTTTTGTAATACTTGATTTTTGAAGTGTAACCCTATGCCTAAGTTCTCCTATCATAGTCTCACCAGCTTTCTTTCCGGAGGGCAAATAATAAGCTTTTCATAACCTCGGTAACTTCCTTTGTGTTTAGCATTTCTCTTTGCTCATAGAAACACCCTGTCCCATATAAAATAGCTTGTTTAATTACTTCTGGTGTTTCCCCAACATCACTCAAAGGAAATCTTAAAATCCCCTCGCACAGTTCTTGTGAGGCTAAAACAAAATGGGTGATGAGCGTATTTTCCTCATCACCATCTATTCTTAAATACAGTTTTACTTCTTCAAGTGTTACAACCATGCGCCCACCACCTCCTTTTTATTTTAATGCCATTAAGCCAGCGGCTTTTAACTTTATAATTAGCCGATTAAAATCTACCTTTAATTCTTCAACCGTAGAAGCCGTGCTTACCTTTTGTAATTCCGCAGGTTTAAATTCTTTCTCATTAAAAATGAGCTTGCCGTCTTTTTCCACGATAAGCTCACCACCAATAATTGTTCTATTTCCGCCTTGCTCTGTATAATTTTTAGAACTACCCATATCTCACCTATACTTTCATTTGAAGCACTTTAATCGCTTCAGGTAAGATGAGCTTGCCATCTACTCTTTGTGTTGCTTTAAATCCAACTTGCCCTGTTGCAGCAAATAGCTCATTGAGTCTTTGGAATGATCTGCCTTGTCTATCAGCTACCCAGTAGTATCCAAAATCACCAAAAGCAATAGGCTTTGTAGTTGTTCCCACCATTGGCACATAGGATGATGTTTTAACGGGCCTATTTAAAATAGTGTCTGGTTCACCTGCTGTTAATGATGGTTGCCATAGATACTGCCCATTTCCATCTTTAAGTTTTCTGATTAATTTTACCGTTGCATCATTCATGGTAAATACAGCCTTTTTTCTATAAGGTGATTTTAATGAGTAGAATAGATCCATTAGCTCATCTGCTGTTATAGCTGTTGCAGATGCCGCCGTAACACCAAGTTGTGCTCCGCCTGTTGCATTAAATATACCAGTAGGCTTTCCAACTCCGTCTCCTATAAAGAAGGCTTCTTCTTCCTTAGCACCTATTCTTCTTGCAAACTCTTTAGCAATATAGGCTTCTAAATTAAACACATTATCATTCAGCAGTTCTTCAGAAATCTTAATCATGGTAGCTAGTTTATAAGCACCAATCGAAACCTGAGAAAAAGCATCATCTGACTCTGGAATAGCGCCTTCTTCATCGACCCATGAAGCTGTTCCCCTTGATGCAACCACTGGTATTTTTTTATCCCCTGAAGATGTGGTGATCACCTTAGCAAGTTGTCTAAAGATATTTTCTTCAAGCAGCCCTTCTACTAAGATTCTTTCAAACTCATCTGGAACTAAATAACCACCTTCACTATCTGTGCCAATTTTAAGGGCATTCTGCATCTCATAGTTGTTTTTATTTCTCATTGAGTTCCAAAAGGCATTGGTGTACTCATTAGACGCTCTTCCTGTTTTACCTTCATCCATATTGGCGTTTGGATTGTTTCTGATAGCCGTTGATGTGGGCTTTGAAAGTTCTAGATCCATAACGGCCTGTCTTTCAAGTCTTTCTATTTCTTTACCAAAGTTCACCACATCAGCTTCCATCTTTTCATAAGTAGCTGTATCCTCACCCGATAATAACCCTTGATCATTTCTTTTTGAATCTAAAAAAGCCTTGGTACCATCCCAAAGCTTCGCTCTCTTTTCTCTTAGTTCAGTTGTTTTATTCATTGTATGACCTCCATTTATTTGATTAGATTTAATCTTGTTTTTAGTTCTTGATACGATGTGCCTATGGCGGATTCGGGTTCTTGCTTTGGCTTCTTTGCTTTAGGAAACTTCCCCAGTAAGTTATTGGTTACGCTTACTTTGTCAAATATAAAGCCCTCACCATCTGTTTCTACATCGTCTTCATAAAGCACCTTATCTGCAAATCCTAGTTCTACTGCCTTTTTAGAACTCATCCAGGTTTCCTTATCCATCATTTTGGAGATTTTATTTCTCTCAAGTCCTGTCTTAGACTCATAGGCATTTACAATACTCTCTTTTACTTCTGCCAACATTTCTTTGGCTTTTACCATATCTGTTTCTTCGCCCCATATAACTGTTGATGGGTTATGGATCATGAGCATGGCTACAGGGGACATTTCAATCCTATCCCCTGCCATTGCAATGACTGATGCTGCTGAAGCTGCTAGACCATCCACTTTGACGGTAACATTTCCCTTATATTCTTTTAGCATGTTATAAATCTGACTCGCAGCAAAAACGTCGCCACCTGGAGAGTTAATCCATACAGAAATATCTCCATCTGATTCTAATAACTCGGCTTTAAACTTCTTAGGGGTAATATCATCATCAAACCAACTATCTTGGGCAATATAACCGTCAAAGTATAAGGTTCTTCCTACTTCATTTTTAATCCAGTTCCAAAACGTCTTCATCTTTACCACCTCCAGTCGTGTGTTTATTTGCAAAAGCTCCTACATCCTTTAGCTTCAGCATATTTCCATTAACCATATAGGTATTACCTCCTTCTTCATCAGGAATTGGGTTCATATTTTCAAGTGCTCTAACGTCATTTGGGGACATAAACCCATTTTGTATCCCGATGGAGTAACCTTGCATTCTTGAGGAATAGTCACCTCTTAGCAATCCTTCCACAATAAAGCTTACAAAGTACTTTTCTTTCTCTGTTTCAGTAAATAAGGCCTTGTTAATAGATTGTTCTATCCTAACGAGCCAGGGTCTTATTGTATGGACCACGAAACTAATGGATTGATGCTCTATATTGCTAAAAGTTGCTCTATCTAAACTTGCAACTAGGTGAGGTGGAACTCTAAATATCCTGCAGATCTCCTCAGTCTGAAACTTTCTGGTCTCATGAAACTGTGCCTGCTCTGGCGGAATACCTATTGCTTGGAACTTCATACCTTCTTCAAGCACTGCAACTTTGTGTGCATTTGAACTTCC
>DUUM01000159.1 GCA_012841565.1 Candidatus Epulonipiscium sp.
ACCCAGGCATAGTGGATACAGATGGGGATGGTTATAGTGATGAAGAGGATTTAGCGCCTAAGAAAAAGTTTATGACACCAGTTGTGTTATTACATGGTAGAACAAGTGACACATATGAAACATTTGGGGCCGTTACAAAAATTCATACTGGAAAGAAATATAAAGCAAGTAATGGGCATTACGGTAAAGAAGCATCTGAAAATGGACTTCGTTATAAGGAGACTGATTCTCATAAAGTTATTTCCACTCAAAAACCTAAAAAGATTACTAGAAAACAACCAACTAATCTAGCTTATGAAATGGAAAATAGGGCAAAAGAACCCTATGTGATTAATAAGAACTTATTTGCTTTTAATTATCCGAATTTAGATATGACAAGCCAAAACGGATTGAAATTTGAAGCTTATTTAGAGAATTTAGCAGATTATATGAAAAAACTGAAAAATGATAACATGTTCTATCCAACAAAAGAAAGTAGGGACAATAAAGACTATAAAGTAAATCTTATAGGGCATAGTAATGGTGGCTTGGTATCACGTTACTTTATTGAAAACCTTGGGAATTCGAATGTAGTTGATAAATTAATTACCATAGATACGCCACACTTTGGGAGTGGATTTGCCACTGTAACGGGCAAAGTTCAAGTACCATTACCTATTGATGTAGATTTAAGTCCGGAAAATCAGATTTTTGGAGGGACTAAGGTAAACTATGGTCTTAATGGTAGTTATGTTGATGACAGGGTTAGGTATATTAATAAAAATCAAACTCAAGAATTAAAGTATTGGAATCATGGCACTACAAAATATTACTTTATAGCTGGTTATGATGCTAAGGCCCTTAGCAGGGTACCTATTGAGTATTTGAATAAAAACATGCCATTTGAGCTAGATATAGATTATGCAACAACATTCGGGCAATATAAGGATGCTATCAAAAATAGTTTTATTAAAAACAGCGAATATGGCGATTTAGCAGATGACGATATCTTTAAAAAGGTTTTTGATCTTAAATATTCTTACGGAGATAATGTTGTCAATAATCAAAGTCAATTAGGATTAGTTTTCGAATCAGATAAAGAGGATGGGAAAGTAGAGAAGAAAATTAAAACTCAGGGAAAATGGATGAATATAGATACTCATATGGGAGATTGGGTCGCATCACACTTTCACGGTGACAATCAACACAGAGCAGAAACAATCAATCAGGTTTTTAAATATTTAAAATAACTATAGCATAAAGATAGGAGAAATAAAATGAGATATTATGTTATAACTATTTACTCTTTAAGTTATATTATATACTTTATGTTATTTTCTAAAGAACTCTATACTGGGGGGCACATTATTAAGCTTTATTATCCCTTAGCTATTTTGCTAGGTATAATTATAACCTGGTTTTTGAAGGTGAAAATCATAAAAGATGATATAAGACAATTAATCTTAGGCTTCACATTTGGGATAACGTTTTTAATACTTATATATATAACGATGGATGGGTTATATGGTAGTATAATATCAGATTTTTATATGGGTGGTTATCAAAATTTATTTCAAATTCCAGAATATATGCAGCAAGAAGACAATTTAGTAACAATACATTTGGCAAAATTAAAAGAAGGGGTTTTTGCCCATAATATACAAACTGGTCATCAAGTAATGGCAAATAATTATATAATCCAACGAATCTACTTTATTAATGAAAAGGAATATATTATATTTGATTGGGATAAGAGAGAGATAATTAATAGAAAGACCGTATCTGAAATTGAACAACTTGCCCATGAGTTTATAATAAATGCTGAAGAGATTAATAAAGAATATTTTGGTGAGATTATTAAATATAGAGTGGATGGAGATGGTGTGTTTTTTTGGTGCAAAAAGCATGATTTTCATTTAACGTTATATACGAGGGATGGGGCATTTTATTTTAGAATGTAACAAAAAATACTTTGGAGTACTTTTAAACTTTGATATAAGGCTAAAAGTTGGAGTGCTTTATTATAAATCTGAGTTGAAACTGTTTAAAGGAAAAACAGGGGGCTTAAATAGGGCTAGGGGTTCCGGGCTACTTTAAGATTTAGTCAATAAACCTCAAATCAGGCCTATCAGTTTACGAGATGTAAGTGTGAGGGATCTCTTGTGATTTTGCTTCATATATATCCCTGCCTTTCATTTGATGTGTTAGTAAAGGAAGAGAAAAAGTGTGTGCCTCAAATGCCCTAAATCATTGATATGTTCCTTTCTACAGATAGTGCGAAAAA
>DUUM01000160.1 GCA_012841565.1 Candidatus Epulonipiscium sp.
ATGAGTTAAATAAAGCGAAAGATCATGAAATAAATGAGTTAAATAAAGCGAAAGATCATGAAATAAATGAATTATATAAAACATATAAGAATACGTACAAAGAGTCAGCCCAGTTTCAACAACAACTGCAAAAGATATATAGTTCTAATGTATGGAGATTCGCATCCAGATATTATAGTGTAAGGGATAAATTTAAAGTAACAAGATTTATTCATTCTAGAATAAATAAAAACACGAATGCGAAAGAAGATACTGAGGAGATAATTACAAGTAATAAAAATATAGAAGAAAAACCACTTGAAATTAATACTGAAAATGTTGAAAAAACCTCAACTAAGATCAATACTGAAAAGATTGAAAAAAAACGACTTAAAAATCACTTAAATTATATTGATAAAAGTATAGTGAAAAACAATTATAAAAAGCCTGATATTATATTGTTATCAGTTATTGATTGGGATTTTAGATTCCAAAGACCACAGCATATAGCACAAAATCTGGCAAAGCTAGGCCATAGGGTTTTTTATTTTGATGCCAACTATAATAACAAAAACATAAAGATGAACAGTGCAAAAGAAAATCTACAGATAGTAAGGCTGAGTAATTATTATGGGTCTAGAATTTATGACATTGATTTTAATGCTGACCCTAAAGTATTTAAAGATGAAATCAACAGCATAATGCATAAGTATAACATCAGGGAATGTAGTGTAATTGTCGAGTATCCAACATGGGAACCAGTAGCTAGATATTTAAAAGAGGATTTTGGCTTTAAAATACTATTTGATTATATTGATGATTATACAGGTTTTGAAGAGACCAATGATAATAACTTAGTCTCCATAACAAAGCAATTACTAGAGATTAGTGATGTAACAATTGCAACATCAGAATTTTTAGCCGAAAAAGCAAGTCACTATAGTAAAAGAGTAGAAATTATACGTAATGGGACAGAATTTGAATTCTTTAATCAAGCAGTACAAGAAAAGAAAGGTCCCAACAAGAAATCCAAAATAGGTTACTATGGTGCTATAGCTGAATGGTTTGACATTGAAAAAATAGAATATATAGCACAAAACAGACCAGAGATAGAAATCGAACTAATCGGAAACGTAAGCTCTGATAAATGTAATGTATTAAAAAAGTATAAAAATATTAAGTTTCTAGGAGAAAAAGATTACAAAGATCTACCTGGGTTTTTAAAAGACTACGATGTATGTCTGATACCATTTAAATCAGATATAGACTTAATTAAAGCGACAAATCCAGTTAAATTCTACGAATATTTAAGTGCGGGTAAAAAGATTGTGGCGACAGAAATACCGGAGCTTGAATTATTCAGGGATAAGTATGCATACCTTGCAAACGACAAAAAGAAGTTTTTAGAGTATGTAGATTTATGTATAGCTAATGAGGATAAGTTAGCAACAACTGAAGAGCTGATAGAGATGGCTAAAACACACGATTGGACTAATAGAGCTGAGATGATTGATGACGTTATAAAAGATATTCACCCACTAGTTAGTATTATAGTAGTTACTTATAATAACTTAGATTATACAAAGCAATGTATAGAAAGTATTATAAATAAAACAGCATATCCTAATTACGAAATAATTATCATAGATAATGATTCAAAAGATGATACGCCTAAATACTTAGAACAATTAGAGCAAAAACACAAAAATATTCATATAGTTCTAAGCCCTATCAACACAGGGTTTGCAGGTGGAAATAATATTGGAATAAAAGAATCAAAAGGTGAGTATATTATATTACTTAATAATGATACTTTAGTAACTCGGGGATGGGTAACGGGACTTATTAAACATTTAAACAAAGAAGATATTGGGTTTATAGGTCCGGTTACAAATAGCATAGGGAATGAAGCCCAAATAGAGGTAACTTATAAAGATATAGCAGATATGGACGAGTTTGCTATAAGGTATACAACCAATCATCATAATGAATTATATGAGGATATAAATGTACTTGCAATGTTCTGTGTTGGAATAAAAAGAGATATCTTAAACGAAATAGGACTTCTAGATGAAAATTACAAAGTAGGCATGTTTGAAGATGATGATTATTCCATTGCACTGAAAAGAAAAGGTTACAAAGTTGCGTGTGCGGAAGATGTTTTTATACATCATTATGGAAGAGTTTCATTTAAGAAAATAGAGGATAAGAAGTATAGAGAGATATTTGAGCATAACAAAAAGTATTATGAAGAGAAATGGGATACGGTATGGGTGCCACATCAATACCGCCAAGATAAGTAACACAGTAGATTATAAAATTATAAAGGAGTTAATGAAATATGAGAATCTTATATTTTTCAACTGTGAATTGGAATTGGATCAAACAAAGACCACATTTTATAGCAGAGGGTCTTGCAGGGAAAGGTATAGAGATAGAATATATTTCATTGACTCCTATATTTAAGCAGAAAATAACAAAATGTGAAAGTAATAATAAGTTTCTAAATATAAATGATCAATACGTGATTCCCTTAGCTTCAAAAATATCTCTGGTAGAGAGACTAAATAAGCTATATATTGGAAGAATGTTAGATAAAGAATATGATGTCATTATTCTGACCCATCCATTTCAGTATGGGTATATTAAAAAATCACTAAAATACAATCCTAAAGTAATTTATGATTGCATGGATAATATGCCATATTTTTATGAAGGAAAAATAAAACAGAATGTCATTATGAAAGAAAAACAAATGTGCAAAGACGTGGATTATATTATAACCAGCTCATCGTATTTAAAAGAGCGCATAATTAGAGAATATGATATACATACTAATAAAATAACAGTTATAAAAAATGCAGTAGATGAAGCTTTTATTACAGCCGATACCAATAAAGTAGAACTTAAGCATCCTAACATGATGTATGTCGGAACGATAAGCAAATGGTTCGATTATGAAACTATTAATGACTTTGCAAAAAGCAATCAGCATTATACAATATATTTAATAGGGCCGGTAGATAAGGAATGTAGTAGCATAGTTAGCAATCTAAATAAAAATATTAAATTAGTTGGGACCATACCACATAAAGAATTAAAAAGCTATATCCTATCAGGGGATATAATGCTAATACCTTTTAAGGTTAATGAGTTAATAAAAGGTGTTGATCCTGTTAAGATGTATGAATACCTTGCGTTAGGTAAGCCAGTTATCAGTTCCTATTGGGACGAGTTATTGGTCTACAAACATAGTAAGTTGGTTTGTTTTTATAATAATTTAGATGAATTTAATGAGTGCATAAAAGAAGAACCTAATAAAATAAAAAGAATAGAGTATTACTTAAAGAGTAACCAAGAATTCATTAATAAAAATAATTGGGACAAAAGAGTGAACAGATATCATGAGTTAGTAATGCTTTAAGATGGAGGCGTTGAGTTAATGGCAAAGTTGAAGGATCGTAAAACACAAATATACATATCAGTTATAATACTATACGTAACAATGGTGTGTATCGCAAATTACTCATTATTATTACATAACAATGTAATGAAGTGGGATATTTTTGATGGTCACTATCCATATTCGGTGTTTATGGGTGATGCAATAAAAAATGGGCAACTTCCGCTATGGAATCCAATGGTACAGTACGGTACCCCACAGTATGCGATTGCAGGAATGCCTGTTTGGTATCCAATAACACTTGTTTTAAGCTTAATAGGATATTCTCCTTTTATGATGGGCTTAGAATATTCCTTACATATCGTGTTAGCAGGATTTGGAATGTTCTTGTTAATAAATCAACACAACAAGGAAGATATTAACAGCTCGTATTACGTATCAATAATCTGTGGATGTTTATACATGTTTTCCACCGTATTCGTATCAAATGCTCAGCATATAATGATTTTTTCTAGTGCAACATGGATACCATATATTATGTTATATCTTAAGAAATATATATCTTATAAACAACCAAAACACATACTTTTTGCAGGAAGCTTTTCTGCATTAGTTATATTAGGTGGCTATCCTGAATTATTTGCAGCCACTTTAATGTGTTTAATTCCATATACATTTTATGAAACCTATAAAGAAAACTCATATTTGCATATAAAAAAGAGTTTAATAAGTAGTATAAGAATATATATAACCTTTTTTGTATGTACGATGCTAGGAAGTCTAATCACCCTATTACCATTTATTAACTCGCTAACACATATAACTAGGGGTGTAAATTCAAGTGTTGAGATAGGTAAGTTTTCAATAGTCAATTTTATCACAGCACTTTTGCCTGGAGTATCTAATATTGTACCTCTTGTAGGAGATATTAGTATGATATATTGTTATATGGGGATTTTTACATTAGTTACTGTATTAATCATGTTTGTAACAAATATGAGAAGAAAAGAAATATATTTAATGATAGCATTTTTTGTATTTCTAATGTTACAGGGGGATAATTCATTTCTATACCCTTTATTTCATAAGTTTGTTCCGCTGTTTGGTTCGTTTCGTTTTCCAAGTGTATGGAGATGCCTTCTTGTAATATTTATATTAATTCCCTCATCTTTCATATGGAATAACCTAGATGATCTGAAAATCAGCAATAAAATACTAAAAACAATAAAATATAGTAGTATTATATTAAGTATATTATCAATATTGCTCATTATAGCAAACTACGTAGTCCTGGAACAATATCCAACTAAGGATATAAATTATATTGCAATGGCTATGGGTATTACAAGTGTAATATTGCTATCTTATTTTATTGTTATATATAAAATAAACCATCAAAATATATCTAAAGATACAGGTTATTTACTCATTCTAACAATAGTAATAATTGAAATATTAACATTTCAATATTTTGAATTTCCTGTGACAGTAGCTGCCTATCCACATAACAAATCAGATACTACCTTTATAGATACTATTAATCAAGATTATAAAAATAGAAATAAAAGCTTTGAATTTAGAGATGCATTAAGAACTAATACGCCTGTCAATTATTATACTAGAAACATAATACTAGAAAAGAATTTAGATGAAAAAGGTTACATGTCATTTAGGATGGCAGATACAGTAAATTACCAAAACAGCATAAATAGGTATATTACTACTCAAAATCCTAAAGTTTATTTTTCCAATAATTTAATAGACTCAAAGGAAAATAATTTAGAAGAATGGCTCCAAAATCCATTTTCTCCACCTGCTCAAATCCATACTTTGGGGCAAGTTGTGATTGATGAAAAGGAAAAAATAAAAGAAGTAGGGAGTCTGGAAAATATATTAGTACAAGAATTACAACATGAAGAAAAAGGAAATAATATATATAGTATTGCTGATGTGCCATGGTTTAACAATCGGTATACGGTTAGAAAGCTTAGGGTATATATTGAAAAGGTTTCAGAGTCTATAATGCTACAGACAAGCTTTGTATTAGAAACGGGTGATACCTTACTAAAGACAGAAGGTTTATACGAACCGAATAGAGAGACAAGTTATATCGATATCTATTTCCCTTTAGGATACGATAATGCTCCATATGATAATGTTAGCAATATCACTGTCCAATCTAGTGCGGCATTAGAGATTGAAAAAGTTGAATATATAGAAGGTCATCGCATAACAAAAGATGAAAATGTTGCAATAGAGTCATATAAACTAAATAGTATTACTGCCAGTGTAAATGCAGTAACTGATGGATATCTAGTGGTTCAACAAGTATACTACCCAGGGTGGAAAGTATATGTGAATGGAGAAAAAACAAAAATTGAAAAAGTGAATGGGGTATTTATGGGGGCATATATAAGTAAAGGAGAAAATACTGTGGAATTTAAGTTTTTACCTACTGATTTCTTAATAGGTACATCTATTACCATATTTTATTTCTTAATAGTAGGAATGATTACAATATTTGGTGGAAATCCATTTTTGGTAAAAAACAATAAGGTAAATAAGTAGAACAATGCTCTGTTAACTATAGGTCTATGTAAACTATACTGTAGATGTAGTGGAGCATTATTGATGTTTTAAAAGGTGTTAATATAAACGAATTTATGTATATTTTAAGACGCATATAAAAAGCAATGGAGGTTAAGGGGGAATCATGCTCATTAAAGAACAAATGAAAAAGATACTAAAGAAAAAAACAACAATACTGTGTATATCTATTGTTTTAATTTTGATTTACACTATAAAGCAAGGAGAAATAGTTTATTACTATGATTCAGAGAGTTACTGGCAGCTAGGAAGGATATTTAATGAGGGTGGAAAGTTTAAATTTTCTAATTATAATAGCTCACTAAGGGGATATATACTGCCATTAATTTATGGGATAATTCAAATGATAGCAGAGATGGTAAGAATAAAAGCAACACTGCTATTTAACATAGTACATGCTGTTTTTATGGGAATAATGATATCCACTATAATACCTGAACTGTTTGAGAAATTATTAAGTATTCGGATTAATAATAAAAGAAGATTCTTATTTTTTATGATGGTATCATTTTTTTGGAGAGGATATTATTTGTACCCCCTTTCAGATTTTCCATCATTGGGTGCTATTTTACTAGCAAGTAATATTCTTATGAAAAAAGAAAAAAGCTTTTTGGATTATGTTCTAGCAGGTATGGCGATAGCAACTAGTATTTTGATAAGACCATCATATCAAGTAGTTCTACCGGTATTTATAGTTGTTATAATATATACCTTGGTAAAGCAACATAAAAAGAATATGTTTTTGTATTTAATCCCTATATTGCTGGGATTTGCAATTATATCGGCCCCACAATCATATATTAACTACAATCACTTCAATACTCTTAGTCCACTTATTCAAACTAAAAATTCTTTTGGTGATAGGAGCCTGTACCTCCAACAGTTAAGTTGGGGGCTGTCGGTTCAAAAATATGAAACGAATATAGGTGAGGATTATCCAGACGCAGGGGTGAAATTTCTAGATCCGCAAGGAGAAAAGATGCTTATTAACGAGAATATTACCAACTTGGAAAGCTACGCTCAATATTTTAGACTATTAATAAAATATCCGGTAGATGCCATATCTGTTTATAGTAGGCATCTGTTTAATGGGCTAGATGTAACATATTCAACGCCATATATAATGGAGTTTTTTGGAGATAGGGTGTTATTTTCGTTATTAAATTATACATTGTGGTTCTTATTAATAGCTTTAATTATTAGAAGCGATATAAAAAAGAAGATATGGGATACAGTTTTGTACAATCCGGAAAGGTTATATGCAGTAAGTATATTACTTACATGTGTTATTTCTATACCAGGAGCGGTGGAAGTGAGGTTTTTCTTACCAATGTATATAGCGTGTTATGGGGTTATATGTTATTGTTCTTCATTTAAACAATCTGTAAAAGATATAAAAGAAAATTGGGTTTTGTATACCAGTTTTATTTTAATATGTTTTATTTTGACGGGAAGTGCATTTGCTAATCTTCAACACGGAGCAGTATTAATAATGGATAGAATATTAAATTGATAAAATCAAGTTTAAGAGGTGGAGAAATGAAAATAAATTTCAACGTACTAGATCGTCAATATTACAAGTATCAAGAAGAATACGAAAAAAAAGCCATAGAGGTCCTACGCAGTGGATGGTATATCCTGGGTAAAGAAGTAGAAGCCTTTGAAAAAGAGTTTGCAAACTATGTAGGACTAGATCATTGTGTAGGTGTTGCTAACGGGCTAGACGCTCTTATACTAGCTTTTAGGGCTCTAAATGTTAAAGAAGGGGATGAAGTAATCGTACAAGCTAATACCTATATAGCCTCTGTAATGGCAATTACAACAAATGGTGCAACCCCGGTTTTTGTAGAGCCGGACGAATACTATAATATAGATGCGTCTAAAATAGAAGAAAAGATTACGGATAAGACGAAGGCTATTTTAGTTGTACACTTATATGGACAAGCTTCTAATATGGGAGAAATCTGCAACATTGCTAAAAAGCATAAATTATACTTAGTTGAAGACTGTGCGCAAGCACATGGGGCAACCTATAATGGACAACAAATAGGGTCATTTGGGGATATAGGCTGCTTTAGTTTTTACCCAAGTAAAAACTTAGGTGCTTTTGGAGATGCAGGCGCTATTACAACGAACGATGAAGAAATAGCCCATAAGATTAAAGTACTTAGGAATTATGGCAGCCAAAAAAGGTACCATAATGAAGTCGTAGGATATAATTCAAGATTAGATGAACTACAGGCAGGACTATTAAGAGTTAAACTAAATCATTTAGATGAATTAAATAAAGAAAGAGAAAATATTGCTATTAGGTACCTAGAAGGAATCAAAAATCCTAATATTTTATTGCCAAAAGTGAGAGAATCCGCCACATCAATTTGGCATCTTTTTGTAATTTATACAAAGCAAAGAGATGAATTGCAAGAATACCTAGAAAAACACAATATTGGCACAATTATTCATTACCCAATCCCACCTCACTTATCAGAAGCATATAGTTACATGGGGTATAAAGAAGGAAGTTTTAAAATTACAGAGGAATATGCCAAAACTATTCTGAGCCTGCCGTTATATAATGGTATGATGGATGAAGAAATCGAGTATGTAATTAGTACAATTAATAATTACAGATAAAGAGGAGACAATAATAGTGAAATATAAAACAATGTACTTTGATCAACTTGGAGATGAGAGAGGAAACTTGGTTGTTGTAGAGGGGGAAAAAGATATTCCTTTTAAGATAGAAAGAATATTTTATATGTACGGCTCGGAAGAAGACGTAATAAGAGGGCAACATGCTAATAGGCACTCTGAGTTTATACTAATAAATTTAGTTGGCACATGTAAAGTGCTTGCAGATGATGGTGTAACTCAGGAAATTATCAAACTAGATGAGCCACATAAAGGAGTTTATTTAAATAAGATGGTATGGAAAGACATGTATGAATTCTCCCCAGACTCTATATTACTAGTCTTATCTAGTATGAAGTATGACGCAACAGAGTATATACGAGACTATAAAGAGTTTATAGAGGAGTTAGCTAAAGAGAAAGTGTGATCAGAATGAATAAAATATCAATAATAATTCCAGTGTATTATAACGAACTTAATTTACCGACACTTTATGAAAAACTACAGGAGGAAATATTAAACAATCCTAAATTGGAAGTAGAATTAGTTTTTGTAGATGATGGTTCGGGTGATAATTCATACGCGGAGTTATTAAAATTAAACAAGAAAGATAAAAGAATCAAAGTAGTAAAGCTGTCAAAAAACTTTGGATCACATACAGCAATATTAGCTGGTCTATCATACTGTACAGGTGATTGTGCTACAATCATATCGGCCGACTTACAAGATCCTCCAAGTATTATTGTTGAGATGTTGCAAAGGTGGGAACAAGATAACAAGGTGGTTCTTGCAGTTAGAGAAGACAGGGAAGAAACTTGGTTGCAGACAACTCTATCCAATACATATTACAAACTAATGAAAAAGGTTGCCTTGAACAATATGCCAGAGGGTGGATTTGATTGTTTTTTGATTGATAGACAAGTGATTGATATCCTTATAGCCATGAAAGAAAAAAATTCCACAATAATGGGACAAATCCTATGGTGTGGATTTAAAACAGATAAAATTTACTATACAAGAAAAGAACGAGAAATAGGAAAATCAAGATGGACTTTAGCAAAAAAGGTTAAACTCTTTATAGATTCTTTTCTAGCCTTTTCATATTTCCCTATTAAGTTTATATCATCTTTTGGGGTTATTATAGCTATTGTAGGATTTGCTATGGCAATATTTTTAATTGTAAATAAATTAGTAATGGGTGTTCCAGTCCAAGGATGGACTGCGTTAATGGTAGGAATGTTGCTATTGTCAGGAATACAGTTAATAACGTTAGGTATTATTGGAGAGTATTTATGGAGAAACTTTGATGAATCAAGACAAAGGCCTACATTTATAGTTGAAAATTCAGTTGGATTTACGGAAGAGGAACGTATAGAAGAGACAGGAGGGTCTGTCGCTACATGAAAATAAAAGAGCTATATGAAAAGTTTTCTGGGTTTATAAAGTTTGGAATAGTGGGCGCAATAAATACTTTAATTTCATTAGTAATATATATGATTTTGCTGAAATTTGATGTTCAGTATTTAGTCGCAAGCACAATCGGTTATTTAGCGGGTATATTTAACGGATATATATGTAGTTCTAAGTTTGTGTTTAAGAAACAGAAAAGCATGGAAACAGGTGTAAAGTTTATTTTGGTATATATAAGCTCACTGGCCATAAATTTATGCCTGGTATATTTATTAGTTGAGATGCTTGGAATGGATAAGCTAATTGCACAGCTTATAGCAACAGGGTGCAATCTCATATATAATTATCTTTTAAACAAAGTATGGACATTTAGGGAACATAAAAGTAAGATGAAAATATAAGGGAAGAAAGGGTGAGCTGAATGGGGATAATTAGTAATACAGCCTTGATAGCTAAAACAGCTATTATACATGAGAATGTAGATATAGAAGACGATGTTATCATACATGATTATGTAGTCGTGTATCCAAACACACAAATTAAAAAAGGGGCAGAAATTTATGACCACTGTGTCTTAGGAAAACTGCCGACTTCACCTGGATCGGTATCTAGGAAACTACAGGCAAGTTATCCGCCGTTAATTATTGGAGAGAATTCTATCTTATGCCCGAGTGTAGTTATCTATACCGGAACTATTATAGGTAAGAAAACACTACTTGGTGACTTTTGTTCAATTAGAGAAGAATGCCAAATCGGCGATAATTGCCTGATTAGCCGTAATGTAAGTATTAACTATAATACCAGGATTGGCAACAATACTAAGATAATGGATAATACACATATCACAGGTGACATGGTTATTGGAGAGAACGTATTTATTAGTGCATTAGTAGTAACTACCAATGATAATACCATGGGAAGAACTGAATATAATAGTGATCATGTTGTTGGGCCTGTAATAGAAGACAATGTAACGGTTGGAGCAGGGGCAAATATACTCCCTAATGTAAAGATAGGATACAATTCCATAGTAGGTGCAGGAGCAGTTGTAACCAAAGATGTTCCAGATAATAAAGTTGTAATGGGCGTACCAGCCAAAATAATAAGAGATGTTGAATAAGATTAACATATAATATTGGATGGAGTTGTAAAGATGGATACTAGTGGTTACAATTTAGAGAAACAACACAAAAAAGGGAAATTGCATGCTATCGAACGCATAAATGCTATATTAGATGAAAACTCTTTTGTAGAAATTGGATCTAATATTACCAACTTTAGTAAGGAATTCGGATTAGAAAAAATGCATATACCATATGATGGTGTAATCACTGGTTTTGGGATGGTCAGTGGTAAACAAGTATGTATTTATTCACAGGACTTTACCATACTAGGTGGTTCATTAGGGAAAAATCATGGAGAAAAGATTTCTAATATAATCAAGTTAGCAATTAAATCAAAGTGCCCTGTAATTGGGATTAATGATTCAGGTGGGGCAAGAATACAAGAAGGTGTTCATTCGCTGGCCGGATATGGGGATATATTTTACTATAATACCCAAGCATCAGGTTATATTCCGCAGATATCAGTTATTGCGGGCCCATGTGCGGGGGGGGCAGTATACTCCCCTGGCTTAACCGATTTTGTAATGGTAATAGATGGTATCAGCAATATGTTTGTTACGGGACCTAAGGTTGTAAAAAGTGTAACCAATAAAAATGTCACTGTAGAGCAATTAGGGGGTTCCCAATTGCACAGTAATAAAAGTGGTGTTGCACACTTTAGATTCCCAAATGAAGCTGATTGTTATGTACAGATAAGAAAACTTTTAAGTACAATCCCACACTATTATGGGGAATATGAGAATAAAAGTAAAACAAGGTATATTGAAAAAGATCAAAAAAATATCATAAATCTGTTACCGAATCAAGCAAACAAAACTTATGATATGAAAAGTGTTATTACTGAAGTATTTGATAAAGATACTTTTATAGAGGTTCAATCTGAATTTGCTGCTAATATCATTGTTGGGTTTGTGAAACTATCTGGGATTCCTATTGGTATAATAGCCAATCAGCCCAATTATTTGGCTGGGGTATTAGATTCGGATGCAAGTGATAAGGCTGCAAGATTTATTAGATACTGTGATTGTTTTGAAATACCAGTTGTTACATTTACAGATGTTCCAGGATTTATGCCAAGTATGGATGAAGAAGAGAAGGGGATTATACGCCACGGAGCAAAATTATTATATGCTTACTCTGAAGCCACGGTTCCCAAGATTAACGTAATATTACGTAAGGCATATGGTGGAGCCTATATTGCCATGAATAGTAAGCATTTAGGTGCGGATTTTGTATATGCGTGGCCTAATGCAGAGATTGCAGTTATGGGAGCGGAGGGAGCGGTTGAAATTCTCTACAACAAACAAATTGCTACCGCAGAGGACAAAGTAGAATATAAAAAACAACAAATTGAAGAGTATAACCAAAAATTTCTTAATCCTTATATTGCAGCTAACCATGGGTATGTGGATGCAGTCATTGAACCACAAAATACGAGAAAGCTGATTTTTGACTCATTACAAGGTATAATAAAGAAGGAAGAAATAATTAACATAAAGAAAAAACACGGAAACATTCCACTATAGACAGGAGCAAACAATATGAAAAATGTAGGAATAATAGGGTCAGGATTTTATGTTCCATCAAAGGTAATGACAAATAGGGAAATAGCTAAAATGGTCAATACAACAGAAGAGTGGATTTATGATAAGGTAGGTATTAAAGAAAGGCGTATTGCAGCGCCACAAGAAGCTACTTCTGACTTAGCAATTTATGCAGCTTTAGAAGCAATGCGCAATGCAAATGTACACGCAGAAGACATAGATTTGATTATACTAGCAACATCAACACCTGATATGATACAACCAGCCACGGCATCTATTGTTCAAGGAAAACTAGGAGCTTTAAATTCAGCGGCCTTTGATGTTTCAGCAGTATGTGCAGGATTTGTATATGCCCTTACTGTTGCATACGGAATGATGAAAGGTATAAGTTCATATAAAAAGGTATTAGTAATAGGTGCAGAGACGTATTCTAGAATATTAGACTGGAATGATAGATCTACCTGCGTATTTTTTGGAGATGGTGCAGGTGCTGTTATATTAGGCGAAGTAGAAGAAGGCCTAGGTATTCAAACATCATTTTTGAGGAATGACGGTAGGGGAGCCAGTGTAATCAAGTTTTTAGCAGGTGGATCCAGGTATCCAGCAAGCATAGAAACGCTGGAGAAGAACATGCACCGATTTGAAATGCAAGGTAAACAAGTGTGGGATTTTGCAACCACAGTATGCCCGCAAGCAGTAACTAAAGTAGTGGAAGAAGCAGGAGAAGAAGTAGAAAATCTTGATTTGGTGATAACACATCAAGCAAATATTAATATCATTAAAAAAAGCATGGAGAAGCTAGGATTACCTATGAGTAAGACCTATACAAACATAGAGCATTATGGTAATACATCAGGGGCATCTGTGGCAATTGCATTAGCAGAAGCGCACCAAAAAGGAATACTAAAGAAAAATGATAAATTAGCTTTGGTTGGATTTGGTGGTGGTCTTGCTTATGGTGCCATCTATATGAACTGGGCATTGTAGGAGGATATATGAAAAATATACTTATTACTGGCGGTACAAGGGGAATAGGTAAAGCTATAGTAGAAAGGTTTGCAAGAGAAGAAGGATATAAAATAATATTTATATACCAATCAGATGCACACAGTGCAAGTCTTTTAGAACAAGGATATGCAAATGTAATGGGATATCAATGTGATATTAGTGATTACGAAGATACACAGAAAGTATTAGAACAAATAGCTGACTCTCATGGAGATATTGATATATTAATTAATAATGCGGGTATCACTAATGATAAGACTTTTGTAAATATGGAAAAGTATGCATGGAACAATGTGATTGATGTAAACTTGAAATCTTTATACAATACCACACATTTTGTGATAAAGGATATGATTAATAATAAATATGGAAGAATAATAAATATGGCATCTGTTGTAGCTCAGCAAGGCGCATTTGGGCAAACGAATTATAGCGCAGCTAAGGCGGGTGTAATTGGGTTTACTAAATCATTAGCTTTAGAGGTTGCGACAAAAGGTATAACTGTAAATGCAATTGCTCCTGGTATGATAGAAACAGATATGGTTAGAGCAATACCAGATAACTATTTAACACAAATAAAAGAAAAGATTCCAATGAAAAGATTAGGATCTACAGATGAAGTAGCGGAGTTAGTATACTACTTATGCAGTGATATAGCTTCATATATTACGGGGCAGGTGCTAAATATCAATGGAGGTCTTTATTTGTAATAGGAAAAGTAGGGATGGGTAATTATGGCTAAGTTTGATTTTATAAAAACAAGATTAGAAGGTGTGTACATCGTTGAACTCACCTCCTTCGGGGATGAACGTGGTTATTTTATGGAAACATATAACCAAAAGGACTTCGAAGAAATGGGACTAGATATGGTTTTTGTTCAGGATAACCAATCCAAGTCTAAAAAAGGTGTTTTAAGAGGCTTACACTTCCAAACTGAGCATCAGCAAGGAAAGTTAGTACGCGTAATCTCAGGAAAAGTTTTTGATGTAGCTGTAGACTTAAGGAAGAACTCTCTTACTTATGGCCAATGGGAAGGTGTAGTCTTAAGTGCAGAAAATAATAAACAATTTTATATTCCAGAAGGGTTTGCACATGGATTTTTAGTGTTATCAGAGTACGCAGAGTTTGTCTATAAATGTACTGATTTTTACCATCCGGAATATGAAGGGGGGCTTCCTTGGGATGACCCGGCAATTGGTGTTGAATGGCCATTAAAGGGTATAGATGAGATTTTCCTATCTCCCAAGGATAAAGAATGGGAAGTCCTAGGTAAGCGTAAGATTGAATTATAAAAAGATAAAATGAGTCTATTAAAGGAGCTCCGCATGCAAGTATCCATTATCATCCCCAACTATAACGGCAAACAATACATCAAAGAATGCCTAGATGCACTCACACACCAGACATACACCAACTACGAAGTCCTTTTTGTCGATAACGGCTCCTTAGATGGTAGTAGAAGCTATATGAAAGAGAACTACCCCCATATTCAGATGATCCCACTAGACAAAAACTACGGCTTTAGCTACGCCGTAAACGTTGGTATCAGGGCGTCAACTGCAGAGTATGTTGTTCTGCTCAATAACGATACAGCAGTTGAACCTAGCTGGCTAGAGAGCCTCGTAAGATGCATACAATCAGACCCCCAGATATTTTCGTGTTCTAGTAAAATGATCCGTTACCATGAAAGGCACCTAATCGACGATGCAGGGGATGAATACTGCATCCTGGGCTGGGCATACAAGCGAGGTGATGGTCAACCCCTTGAGCGCTACAATCAAACAAGGGAAGTCTTTAGCGCCTGCGCAGGGGCTGCCATCTACCGCAGGTCAATCTTCAAAGAAATCGGATACTTTGAGGAAAGCTTTTTTGCCTACCTAGAAGATGTGGATATTAGCTACAGGGCCCGTATTTACGGATACAAGAACCTATACTGTAGTGATGCCCTTGTATATCACATTGGAAGCGCCACAACAGGAGCAACCAAGTACAATAGCTTTAAAGTAAAACTAGCAGCACGTAACAACATCTACTTAGCCTATAAGAATATGCCAACACTCCAAAGATGGGTTAATAAACCTTTCCTATCCCTAGGCTGGCTAATCAAATATATGTTTTTTATTAAAAAGGGATACCGAGAAGAATATATGGCAGGCACAAGGGAAGCTAGAGCTACTATAAAAGATATTCAAAGAGTCCCTTATCAGAAGCGACACTTTAAGAATTATATTAAAATTCAAGGGTTGTTAGTTGGGAATACATGGGGGTATATAAGGGCGAAAATGATGGATAGGTAGCAAGATAGATGATGGGGATAGCGGGTGTACGTAGCTCGCTTTCTTTTCAGGGGATCATGTCAGAATATTTGAATACTTAAAACAATCATATATGGCATATAAAACAAATATTACAAAGGGGTAATCATATGGAACAAAAGTTTTCAGATTGGCTAAAAATAGACTTACATATTCATAGTGACTTTAGTAAACAAACCAAAAGCAATGACTATAAAGGCATATTTTCTGTTGACCAACTTTACAATAAGTTAACATCTGAATGTGTTGATATATTCTCCATCACAGATCATAATATCATTAACCTAAATGCATATAAAGACTACTATGCCAAGTATAATGCTGTGACTGATCCTTTGCTTTTTACGGGTGTAGAATTAGATATCATGGGTAGCAATACCTCGTATCACTCATTGTTAATATTTAACTGTACAACATTTGAGGATACTAAACGTATTCATGGCAAGCTTGAAGGTATTTACTCAGAAAAAGGTCTCCATAAGTTAAGCAGAAAACTTGACTTCGATGACATAATTTCAATATTTGACCATGAGGATTTCTTCTTTATCCCTCACGCTGGGAATACTTCAAGCATTATTGATGGTTATAAGAGGGATATTTCATCAGCACAAAAAATGATTATTCTATTACAAAGTCCCATGGAAAAGGTCAACGAGAAAAAGCGGCAAGTATATAATGAAGGTTTTGATTGTGTCCTATATGAGGCTTTTCAAAACAGAAATGATTTTGCATATCTTGAATTCTCTGACAATCATTTTATAGATGAATACCCATGTTGTCATATGGGTGATAGGGGTACTCATCAATTCTATTATATAAAAGGTAGTAAAAGCTATGAAACTTTACGTTTAGCTTTTATCGATCCCAAATCACGTATAAAATCAAAGGTTGAACTTGACGCCATCCATACACCGCGAGATTATGTCAAATCACTTAATTTCCAAGATAATGGTATATTAACCACAACATCTTTAGAATTTAGCCCACATCTCAATGTAATTATTGGTGGGAGGTCTAGTGGAAAAAGCCTGCTAATGGATATATTAAATCGCTCCATTGATACTTTGCAGCATAATCCTAAATATGACACGGCGGTTGAAAATGCATCTATATCAATCCGTTCACAGTACGATGCCAGGGCAACAGATAAAACTCATATTAAACATGACATTCTTCAGATTAATCAAGGGGATATTGTAAATTATTTTGAGAATAGCAAACTCTTTGACTTAGCTAAAAAGGCTGGGAAAACCGATCAATATAATACAGCTAAGGTATCATTTGATAATATTAAAGCTAATCTTACAGCCCAAGTCTCTGAATTTCAAATAGCTTATGCAGCCCTACACAATTTGGACATTGACAAGAAATTGATATTACATAATCAAACAATTCAACAATTGTTAAATAGAGATTATCAATTTAAGGTAAATAGCGATTTAATTACTTCAGAACTGTATAATGATCAAGAATTCAATATTACGATTGGAACAATTGATCGGTTGCTAGAAGAAACAGAAAGATTAAAGGGTTCTAAAACAATGCAATTTAATGATGCTGAGTTACCAGTGGTTACCAGTTTTCTAACATTAATGTCTAAAAAGAAAAAGGTGCAAGCCTTACTTAAGACACGCCAATCCGCTCAAAGAAGGTTTGTTAAAAAAGCTGAGCTAAATATAAATGCTGCTAACATGTCACTAAGTAAAGATGGTCAAGATAAAGCCAATGCCACAAGAACCAAAGATGAGTTTATTAAATCTATCGAGACACATTTTAAATCATTTGTCCCAATGATTACGGCTACCAATGTACTAGAAGGATTTTCATGCCACCATACAGAAACAATATTTCTTGACGAAGATAGCAGTTTGTGTATTGAATTAAATCCAGAGAAATCAATAAGTGAAGTTATTATGGAAGGATTTAAGGGGGATACCGTCAATAATTTGTTTAATTCAATTATTAATTTACTCTATAAAGACATAAAACTTAAAAACTATCAGGATAATACGGCCGAAAGCTTTAAAAAGAAGACTAATAGCCAGATGTCAAATTTACTAAAAGAATTGGATGCTCCTACTGACTATTTAAAATATTCTGATGATACGACATCAAAGAGCAATAGTCCGGGGTACAATTCTGAAAAGTACTTAAAAGTAGTACTTAATAATCCCTTAAACGGATTAATTATTATAGATCAACCTGAGGATAATCTTGGAAATAAGTTTATATCTGAACAGCTTGTTGATCTGATACGAGAAGTAAAATTTAAGAAACAGATTTTTTTAATTACACACAATCCTGCGATAGTCGTATACGGGGATGCTGAAGCTATAATAATTGCAGAAAATGAGGATAATAGAATTTCATATACTCAGGTTAAACTTGAAGATATAGAATCTCAAAAGAAAATATGTGAAACGTTGGATGGTGGCGAATACATATTTGATAACCGTTCAAGAAAATATAATATTAAGAAATTATTAATGGAGGCTTAAATGGATAATATTATAATTATAGGTTCTTACAACAAAGAAAACGAAATATATAAAATTGACTTTCCTGACAATTCCCAAGTAAGTATTAACACTGAAAATGATATCGACTTAACTGACTTCGTAAAAAAACTAACTCAAATGTTATCTGATAATAAAAAAGTGGTTTTAAACTGTGAAAAACAAGATGATCCCAAATTAAATATCTTTATTAATACATTAAATGAAATCATAACCTCAT
The DNA here is from genome assembly GCA_012841565.1 of Candidatus Epulonipiscium sp. The sequence continues at coordinate 18,758 of DUUM01000160.1, forward strand.
TTAACGCTTCTCTGGATGAATTAGTATTAGATATTGCAGCCGAGTAGAGAGCGAGTGATTAGCTTTTATTTTACACGTGTGTTTCAAGATATCAGAGGGTTTAATAAACAACTATAATTCCTAGTGAAAAATACGGCTTGATTTAAAGAGGGGGGTAGCTATGCATGAAAAATTAGCTCATTTGTAAGCGTCAAATACCTCCTCACCTTTTATAATACCTGGCTTTATGAAATAATAGGCTCATACACAAAAACAACATGTATGGAGGTAATTAAGATTATGACCAACCTATTAAAAGAAGAGCAATGGC
>DUUM01000161.1 GCA_012841565.1 Candidatus Epulonipiscium sp.
ATGATTAGTTATTAAAAGCAATTTAAGAACACTAATTTATTTTTAGGTACAAAGTATAGAGTAGTGGCTAGAAAGTGCCTAGAATTTAATTATACAAGCACCCACGGGTATAATATCACGAAATATTGTTATCCGATATGGTAGCTCAACACATTCCTGGCGACTTTGGTCGGTTGCCAGGAAGAAAGGAAAAAACTTGGAACATAAATTAATTATAGATGGAACATTACCAAATTTAAACGATTACTTGAAAGCAGAAAGGCAGACTTTTAGAAGAGGTGGAGGTTTTAACACTAAAGGGAATTTGATGAAACAAGAAAGTCAAGAGCTTGTAATTTGGGGCATTAGACAGCAATTAAGACGTGTACATATAGATAACCCAGTAATTTTAAAATATGATTTTTACGAACCTAACAGACGAAGGGATTTAGACAATATAAGTGCTTTTGCACACAAGGTTGTTCAAGATGCTTTAGTTTCGGCGGGAGTTTTAAAAAATGACGGATGGAAAGAGATATTAGGGTATATGGATCAATTTTATTTAGACAAGGAAAACCCTAGAATCGAGGTAACTATTAAGGAGGTGGCGGATTGAGTAGAAACAGATACTACTGGTTAAAACTCAAAGAAGGCTTCTTTGAAGACGACACGATTCAGTGGTTGGAGGAACAGGAAAACGGAAAAGATTATGTTTATTTTTACATGAAGCTCTGCCTTAAATCCTTAAAGAGTGATGGTTTTTTAATCCGATATGTCGGGGAAAGGTTAATTCCTTATGATGTAAAAGCATTGTCGAAACTAACAGGAACAGACTTTGATACAGTGGCGGTAGCATTAAAATTATTCGAAGAAATCGGACTAATCGAAAAAAGAAATACAGGAGAAATCTACTTGAGTCAGATCAAGGAAATGACGGGAACTGAAACAGAGGTAGCTCAAAGAGTGCGTAAGCACAGGGCTAGGCAACAATTGTTACATTGTAACACAAGCGTAACAAAATGTAACACAGAGTTAGAGTTAGAGAAAGAGAAAGAGATAGAGTTAGATATAGAGTTAGATATAGAGAAAGAGAAAGAAGAAAAAGCACCGCCCCTTAATTACCAAAAAATTATAGATTCTTTTAATGCCATATGCGTATCACTACCAAGAGTTTTAAAAGTATCAGACCCACGCAAAAGAGCGATAAGGACAAGACTAAAAACCTACAAAGAAGAAGATTTAACCAAAGCATTTAAACTAGCCGAGGAATCAGACTTTTTAAAAGGCAATAATAATAAAAAATGGACTGCAACATTTGATTGGCTATTAAACGAAAACAATATGATTAAAGTGTTGGAGGGGAATTATAAAAACTCAAAACAGACTACTAAACCAAAGCAGACTACAAATAAATTTAAACAATTCCCACAACGAGAATACACGGAACAACAAATGAGCGAGATTGAACGAAAATTAATCAATAAAGGATTGGAGGATATATGAAAATAAAGACAGAACTATTCAATGACAATTTCCAAAATTACAAGCGTTACGGAATACCCAAGGCACAACTAGTAATAGCAGATATACCGTACAACCTAGGAAAAAACGCCTACGCAAGTAGCACAGAGTGGTATGTAGATGGAGATAACAAGAATGGAGAGAGTAAAAAGGCAGGAAAGCAATTTTTCAACACAGATAACAATTTTAACATAGCCGAATATATGCACTTTTGCAGTAGATTATTAAAAAAAGAACCTAAAGAAAAGGGACAAGCACCAGCAATGATTGTGTTTTGTGCATTCGACCAAATGCAAATGGTTATTGACTATGGGAAAAAGCATGGGTTTATGAAAAGCTACCCAATATTCTTTATTAAAAACTATTCAGCACAAGTTTTAAAGGCAAATATGCGAATAGTCGGAGCAACGGAACACGCAGTAGTTTTATACAGGGATAAGCTACCGAAATTTAATAATGGCAGGAAGATTGACGAGAACGGAAAAAACATAAGAGGTACAGGCAAGATGATATTTAACTGGATTGAGTGGGAAAGGGACGGAAAAGACATACCAAAAATACATCCAACTCAAAAGCCAGTAAAGGTTTTAAAAGAGTTAATAGAAATATTTACAGATGAAGGTGATGTTGTAATTGATCCAGTGGCAGGAAGCGGGAGCACCCTAAGAGCTTGCATGGAAACGAATAGGCATAGTTATGGCTTTGAGGTATCCAAAGAATTTTATAAAAAAGCAAAAGATGAAATGCTGAACTATGAAGATGAAAACCAAATGTCTATTGCAGATTACATATAGGAGGTAAGCATGGAATTATGGCAATTACAACAACTTCAAGGTTTGCCGTTAGAGGTTAAAATTCGCAAGACACAGGAGCGAATAAAAGAATGGTATGAACACTGGAACGGACAAGCTTATATTAGCTTTAGTGGTGGTAAGGATAGTACCGTTTTATTAGATCTAGTTAGGGGTTTATATCCCGATGTAGAAGCAGTTTTTATTGATACTGGACTAGAATACCCTGAAATCAAAAACTTTGTAAGAGCCTTTGATAATGTAAAGTGTTTCAGACCTTCTAAAACGTTCAGGCAGGTTATAGATGAATATGGCTACCCTGTTGTCAGTAAAGAGGTTGCGGACTGCGTGCAGGGAGCAAGGAAAGGGCAACAATACAGGATTGATAGGCTGAATGGAACATTAAAAGATAATCACGGAAATAAAAGTATGTTCAACCAAGAAAAGTGGAAGTTCTTACTTGATGCTCCGTTTAAAATATCCCACCAGTGTTGTGCTGTCATGAAAAAACAACCAATTTATAGATTTGAAAAAGAGACAAGCAAAAAACCTTTTATAGGGATGATGGCGGATGAAAGCAGGCTAAGAAAACAACTATGGCTAAAGAATGGATGCAATGCCTTTAACAATAAAAGGCCTTCATCTAATCCAATTTCATTCTGGACAGAACAAGACATTTTACAATACATAAAAAGATTCAATCTGCATTACTGCTCGGTATACGGAGAAATAAAAACCGAAGATGAAATACAAGGGCAGATGTGTCTTGAGGGAATGGCTCATGATTTAATCACCACGGGAGTAAAAGGAACAGGCTGTATGTTCTGCATGTTTGGGGTACATCTTGAGAAAGAGCCTAATAGATTTCAAATGATGAAAGAAACCCATCCTAAGCAATATAACTACTGTATTAATAAATTAGGGATAGGTAAGGTTTTGGATTATATCAACATTAAATACTAAACACAATTAAAAGTTAGCATATGAAGGGAGATAACCATGGAGAGGCCTATATAGCATACCTCTAGAGCAATATGAACAGAAGTATGCACATGAATTTTAGGAGGGAAAGCAATGCTTATGACAAAAGAGATAGCAAGGATATCTTGCAGAAATATGTTTAAGGCAGGAGATAGAATTGTGATTAGGGAAAATACTAGAAAAGACCTTGATAAACGTGGGTTTGTAGAGTCGGAAGGAGTAATACATAGCATTAGCAGTAATTTATTAACTGTCGATAAAGGGCATTATCTAGAGAGCTACACGTTTTTGGATATAGTGTTATTTAACGCAATCAAGAAGAAATTAGGAAGGCCGAGGAGGGTGAATGAATGGATGAAGTAACAGTAGAAGTATTAGATATTTATGAGCATTTTAAAGCAGAGTTTGATAATTCTATAAATGGTTTATACAGAATTAAATTAAATGATAATGAATCGACAGTATTCAGAAATGGAGATTCGTGGGGAATATTATCACATTATTTAGGTGAGCCAGTTACAAAGTGTATGGGATACATGAGAGATGATAGAATTGAGGTTGTTGAAAGTGCAATTAATAAATATTTAGAAAGTAATAAATAACAATTCAAATGTGATTTCTATGTGAAAATCGGAAAGGAGAAAGTAATATGACAATTTATGAAGCATTATTAAATGCACAGTACAACTTATGTGAAGCAAAATTACCTTTTCAAATTGAAATAGGTAAGGAGCAATTAAATAACGCAATTGAGCAAATTGATAATGGTAAGACATTAGAGGATGAATTTGAAGAATAATAACATAAAACTAAGTATTGATGGAAAGAAAGGAGAAAGTAATATAATTAGCTCTTTAAATTAATAGAAAGGATATAGCATGGAATGTAAATATTGCAAAGCTGAAATGAGATTAGATGGTGAGGGGTAAGCACTTATGACTAAAAAAGAACTAAAGCAGATATATTACATCAATAAAGAGATCCTCATGTGGAAAAAGGAACTTGAAAAATTAGAATGCAGGTCACTAATAAAAAGCCCTACTCTATCGCTCGCACCTGGGGGTGGCGGGAAAACATTCGAAGATGCTTCGGTAAAAAAAATAGAAATTGAATTAATCATCAATGGGAAATTAGCAGAAATTCAAATTCAGAGAAAAAAGATATTAGAATACATAGAGGATATAGACGATAGCCTGCTAAGACAAATAATGTTTTTTAGAAATGTATCGTGCATGAGTTGGGGAGAGGTCGCCATGGAACTAGAAAAGACGGAAAGTTGCGTTAAAATGATGTATCAAAGACACTTTGACAGCAAGGAGGAAAAATGGATAAAATAAAAGCAAGAGAAACAATGACACGATTGCACTCAAACAGTATGACAAAAAAAGAATTGTTCGAACTAGAAAAAGAAATAGACGACGAGATTTTAAGCGGGAACAATTACCACTATCTACACAGACTAAAACTAAAATGCAGACACAAATTATACGAGTGCAGGGAATGTGCCGAGGCAAAGTTTGAAATAGTGTCCGACGAAAAACTAAAAGAGGACAAGGAACTATTTATCAAGGATTGCGAAAGAGATAAGTGTCCTTACAGAGACCACTTTGAAAATCTTGCAGAGCAAAAAAAAGATATAATCGGAGAATTATTAAAGGAAATGCTTATTTAAGTAGGCGTGTTACATATGTGACGATTGTATGTGATATAGTATAAAGTGAAATACTTGATAGGATATACACATTAGAACATATTCTTGTCATTGATATTCTCCTATTAATTTTGGTTGCTAGCTGTCACAGGTTAGCGACTGATTAAGACTTTGCTTTACTAATTTCGTACGTCTTTAAACTACTAAGTAAATTAGATTTCCTTACTTGCCGAGGAGTAAAAGGGCATCGTACTGCAAAAGGTATGGTGCCTTTTAAAATTGAGGTGGTAATTTGATTAAAATAATAAACTGTGGCAACTATTACACTCTGATAAATTGTAAAGGCGATTATAATAATCATTGCCACGTGGATAAGAAAAGTACTGCCGAGCTACTTAAGAGGTTAGTACAAAACAAGAGAGTACCGAGAAGTAGTTATTTAAGACAGTCGGCTATAAGGCTAACAACAGATACAAGGTACAAGGAAAATATAAAGATAAAGATAAACAAGGATAAGAACAAGCAGAAATATACTAACAAGATGAGGTAAGCGAGAAATCGAGGGAAGAATATATCGTAAAGCAGGGGCGGGAGCGGATACATAAGAGAGAGAAGGAAACAATGACAGAAGAAGATACAGGGCGTTGGGTGCAGTCCCTTATAGATAAGGACAGGTTAGATTTGTTTTACTCTAGTCCAGCGTGGCGCAAGACAAGGCGAGAAGTATTGGAGGGGTATAAGTCCGAGTGCCAACATTGCAAAGCCAAAGGCTATTACACTAGAGCAAATACAGTGCATCACGTGCAATACGTTAGGCGACACCCAAGACTAGCCCTAAGTAAGACCTATGCGTTTAAAGGGATAGAGTATATTAATCTGATTCCTTTATGTGAAGAGTGCCACAAGGTTACACATGGAAGAGATAGGAAGAGGGCTAAACCTCTTACCGTAGAGCGCTGGGAGTAAGGTTTGTATTATAAATATTCATTGGTAGGTTATAATCATGCAATTTATACGGATATTTACGAAGATATAATAAAGATAGTGCATATATATACCCCGTTCGATTTTAAACGGATATTAATTATTATCGGTGTAACTCGATATGGGTGCGACAAGTTATAAATTTTAAAATCTCATGTGAAAGGTGGTGGGGATGTGAAAAAAGAAATTAAACAAGATTTATTAGACCAGCTCGACCGCAACGGAACTACTGGAAGTTACTTCACAGATTTAGTTGCTGATTACTTAGATTTGTGGGACACAAAGAATTTGTTAATAGACGATATAAAAGAGCGTGGAGTATCTACGATTTACAACAACGGAGGCGGTCAAACTGGAAGAAAGAAAAATGATAGTGTAGACCAGTTATTGAAAGTAAATCAACAAATGATTAAATTACTCGCTTGCTTGGGAATAAAACCTTCACAATCGGACGGTGATTCTGATGACATGGAAATGTAGACAAAAAGATTACCACAAATATATTGACGATTACATAGATGGTTGCCGAAAAGGTGAAATCATTGTAGGCAAGGACATTTTAGCAGCGCTTGATGTTGTAGAATCTAAACTAAACAATGAAGATGTTTTTATTGATATAGAAAAAATCGATAAATCAGTTGAGCTTATGGAGAGGTATTTTGAGATATCTCTTTTTGATTGGGAACTATTTGTAACCGCCTGCATTCATTGTTTTTATAAAGCAAATGATACGGTTGTCTTTGATACTATATTTATCATGATGGGAAGGGGAAATGGAAAGAATGGTTTTATTTCTCCGCTGGTGTGGTATTTAACAACTCACTACCATGGAATTAAAGGTTACAACATTGACATTGTGGCGAATGCAGAAGATCAAGCAAAGACCTCTTTTGAAGATGTGTACGAAGTGCTCGAAGATAATTGGACTAAGTTAAAAAAGTTTTTCTATAAGTCGAAAGAGATTATTAGAAATCTAATAACAAAATCATATATAAAATACAATACTTCAAACGCAAAATCAAAAGACAGCAAAAGAACTGGATGTTTAGTTTTTGATGAAGTCCATGCTTATGAAAACTATGATCAGATAAAAGTGTTTACCTCAAGTTTTGGCAAGAGGAAGCATTCAAGGGCCTTTTATATAACCACCAACGGAAATGTCAGAGAAGGCGTCCTTGATGATATGATAAATATCGCAACTAATATTTTAAACGGAACAATTACTGACCTTGGTTGGTTGCCATTAATGTATCGCGTTGATTGTGAAGAGGATACAAAAGATGAAAAAATGTGGCATAAGCCCAACCCGTCGCTTAAATATTTGCCATCGCTTTTTAAAGAAATAAAAAAAGCCTATATTGATATGCAATATACTCCAGCCTTAGAAGAAGAATTTTATACAAAAAGAATGAACTGGCCAAAAGGAAGTAAAGAATTTGTTGTTACTCCTTGGGAAAATATAATATCAACAAGCAAAGAAATACCCGAACTGCTTGGCAGGGATTGTATCGTTGGAATTGACTATGCAATGGTTAGCGACATGGTAAGTGTTCATGCGCATTTTAGAATCGGCGAAGAACGATACGGGATAAGTCATTCTTGGCTTTGCGAAAACTCCAAAGATATAAAAAGAATAAAAGCGCCTTACAGGGAATGGGCAGAACAAGGGCTCTTAACAATGGTTGACGAAGTTGAGATAAGCCCCTTTTTAGTATCTAACTATGTAGCGGAGCTCGGGACTAAGTACAACATTAAGAAAATAGCTCTTGATAACTTTAGGTACGCGCTAATGAAAGAGGCCCTTGATGAGATTGGCTTTGACGCTAAAGAAAGAAAAAACTTAGTGCTTGTAAGACCGAGTGACATCATGAAAATTGTACCCGTTATTGATAGCTGGTTTGTAAATCAACTAATTAGCTGGGGAGATAATCCACTTATCCGTTGGGCAACGAACAATACAAAGATTATATCTGCAGGCAAGAAGAGGGGTGAGGTAACGGGGAACTTCTATTATGGGAAAATTGAACCTAAATCAAGAAAGACAGACCCGTTCATGGCATTTGTTGCCAGTGCAACTTTAGACGACGAAATAAAAGAGGAATGTGGAACATACGAAGATTTACCAATAATTATAGGGAGGTGAGAAAGTGGGATTAATAAGTTGGATAGCCAACAAGTTCGGAGGAACAATCGACATATCAAAAATCAGCAAAGAAGATATTGAAGATTGCGTTGCAGACATCTATATAAGGGAGCTTGCACTAAATTCAACAATCAATTTAATAGCTGGCGTTTTTTGCAAAGCAGAGTTTAAAACGTATGACAACAACGAAGAAATAAAGAAGGATGAATATTATCTGTGGAACATTTCGCCTAACAAAAATCAATCAGC
>DUUM01000162.1 GCA_012841565.1 Candidatus Epulonipiscium sp.
ATATTATTTAAATCCCTATCTATATTAGTCATTTAAATGATCTCCTTTCATAGAATTTTTTAGAATGGTCATAGCTGTATGGATTCTTGATTTTACGGTGCCAAGTGGTATTTCTAATAAGTTAGCAATGGAATTGTAATCTAGGTCTACAATATACTTGAGTCTAATTACCTCTTCATGTATAGGATTTAGTTTTGCTAAATATTCGTCTAAAACGAGGTTTCTTTCAAAGCTCTCATCCATTTCGTAAGAGGCTTCCTTTATATTATCAATAGGAACTAATTTTTTATAATCTCTAAGTATTTTCTTACAACAATTAACTAAGATTGTTTTACTCCAAGAGTAAAAGGCTTCATTATTTTTAAGTGTATAGATCTTTTGATAAAGAATAACAATCATGTCTTGCATGGCATCTAATGAGTCATCTTTATTTTTCATATAGCTGTAGGCCAATTTATAGTAGTCTGCCTTTTGGTTCATAACCAAGCTTAATAGAGCCTCTTTATCTCCTTTTTTAGCTCTTTTAATTAAAAGCTTATCTTCCATTTTCTCACCCCTCGTATATATAAGAGTATTATATCAAACAAAAAGTTCATTTCCATGCACAATCTTAAGAGTATTAGATTTATGATTGAAGGCAGGTGCTGGGATGTCAGCTTTTTCCATCCATTAAGAGAAATATATTATCCATATAAAACTGCTTATGAGTGTTGCTTTCCAAAGTCTAAAGAGTTATGGAATTATTTATAGGAAAGTAATAAGAAGAGTTGAAATAAACAGAAAACTAGTGTTGAGAATGGAATAATATGCTACAATAAAGTAACGATATGGGAATATTGATAAATGTATGTAAATAAGAGGGGAAAAGGTAATTAAGTTATTTACAATACTACAGCTAGAACTTATATTTCCGGAATCGTGTTGGGGAATACTCTAGTTAGGCAAAATTATTAACTCTAAAAAGAGTATAAAGAGCAATTAAAGATAATTTAAAGAGGAGAGATAGTGTGAAGCTTAGAACAACGATATTCACATTAATTATGTTAGCACTACCGATGACACTATTTGCAGCACCAGTAACGGGCAAGGCTCTGTACCCAGACGGGTCACCTGCTGCCAATGCGGAATACATAGTATGGGAAGTAGAAGGGCCGGGCCGATGGGGACAACACTCCCAAGGTATAACTAACGGAGCAGGTGAGTATTCTGAAGACCTTACAGAAGCAACTTACTTCGTGGAAGTGAGGGGAAATATTAATGGGGTTATGTATAGAGCTGAGTCGGACCACTTTACTTCTGCCCAAACACCTCCCACTATAACATTAGCTAAAGTATACAGTCTAACTATCAACATGAAAGACTCTTTAGGAAACCTAATAGAACTCCCGGATAAAGTCAAGCTGGAGATTGAGTATTATATGATAACCAGGGGAAGGGATTTCAGGGGTTCAACCGTACAGTTACCCTTAATAGAAGTAAGTGAGATGGCAAACTTAAGTATCCCAGATGGGGTGGAAGTAAAAGTAATGGCGCCAGGGTATGATGTATTTACTACTAAGTACAATTTCAGAAAGAGTGGGTCGAGTAATAAAGTTTTAGATGTTAAATTGGGACCTGGAATGACTACTACTTTGATAGAGCCTGAGTTGATTTCAGTAGTAGAAGTCCCGACTCTACCAGTGGTAGAAGAACCAAAAACTCCTTCCCCACCTAAGCAAGATAAGCAAGTAACACCTTCAACGGCAGCACTAAGTATTATCGTTAACGGTGAGAAACTTCCAGTTAGTGCAATGAACAAAGCCAGTAGAGTGTTAGTGCCATTAAGAGCAATCTTCGAAGCCTTAGATGCCAAAGTAAACTATGATGATCCAACTAAAGTAATTACAAGTAAGAAAGATGGTAGAGTAATTACGTTAACAGTAAACAAGAAGGAAGCCTTTGTTAACGACAATCTAGTTTTACTAGATGTACCTGCTCAAATTGTAAACAGCTCAACTTTTGTACCAGTAAGATTTATAGCAGAAAGCTTAGGAGCTAAAGTAGACTGGGAAAACAACACAGTATTTGTTAATTTAGACTAAGATATCCGAGGTTTGAACTAGAATGATAAAACTACCACCCTATAGTTTAGTAGATTTTGATGAAAACACAATAAGTAGTATACAAACGTACATTATTTCATATGTGGAAACATCAAGCATTTAGAAATGCTGAAGTTATAATTATTATAGCGAAGACAGTGGTTATATAAGTTCCGTTAATAACTCTGCCTAACATAGTACTCCTGAAATCCCACGACCTAAAATAAGAGCTATCTAAGGTCGTGGGACATCCGGAATAAGTTGAACGTTAGTAAACAAAATCAATTAGGTTATTTATACAAATTTTCCTGTGTTGATTTTGGTAATATATAAATTAAAATAAAAGTTTGAATTTAGGGAGTGGTAGCATTATGAGAGATTTTTATGATGTAGTTAATTCAAGACGGACAATTAGAGATTTTAAAAACGAGTCCATCGATGATGAAATTATTGAAAGAATTGTTTCAGCAGGAATGAAAGCACCTACAAATGACCACATGAGAGATTGGCATTTCATTGTTATTAAGGATAAGGATACTGTCCTTAAATTAATCAATAAAATACCTGAGCAAATATCTAATGAGGAAGTGAATGCCATATTACAAGACTGGAACTTAAATGATACTTGCCAACAAAATGCCTACAAAGATGCAATTCCCAAACAGTATCGAATGTTATTAGAGGCAGCTTGTGTGATTATTCCATTGTTTAAACAAAAGACGGATATATTACGTCCTGAAAATCTTTCTCACTTGAATGGCTATGCGTCCATTTGGTGTTGTATTGAGAATATGCTTCTAGCAATAACTGCTGAGGAATATGCATCTGTTGTACGCATTCCTTTAGGAGATGAGGGAGACTGGGCAAGGAAAACTTTAAATTTCCCAGAGGATTATCTTATGCCGTGTTATATAGCTGTAGGGAAAGCGAGTGCAAATGCTTCATACGTGGAGCAAAAAGAATACTCTATAAGTGAAAGAATACATAAAAATGTTTGGTAGTTTCCATTGATTCCATGGCCTAACAATGCACTTTAATTTGCTTTGGCTAGTTAGGGACATTTCTTTTTATCAGCTGAAGTCAAAGTACATTCCTTATCCTAAAATAGGAGCTATCTAGGGCTGTAAAACATTGGGAATGCCTTAGGCATTAGTAGGCAGATTTTAATAGATATCTTCTATATATAATCTTAGTTTGGGGGATGGTTCAATATGCTTGATAGTAATGAAGTATATAATTCAATACTTGAAATCATGGATAGGCATTCCACGTGTTTATTTGGAATAGCTGATATCTCTTATTCAGATTACTCTAGTAAATATAAATGTGCTTTGGTTATTGCTGTTCCTCATAAAAAGATGATGACATTAGATAACTATAAAGAAGAAGAATTTGAAAAATCAATATGTTGGGCACGTAAAGATTGTGATCAGATAATTAACCAGGTAGCAGGTCTTTGTCAGGAACAAAATATTGAATACCATATTCCACCAATGGCTCAGAAAAGTGAAGAATCACTAACGGTACCATTTTCATATAAATTTGCTGCAGTGAATGCTGGATTAGGATGGATTGGGAAGAATGATGTTTTAATTACAAAAAAATATGGTCCTAGAGTAAGACTTTCCGTTATATTAATAGCTTTTAATCTTCCGGTAGGAGAAGCTATCAAACACAGTAACTGTGATAATAAATGCAAATATTGTGTCCAGGCATGTCCTTATAATTTTTTAAGAAATGCACAATGGGATATCGATAAATATAGAGATGACTTAATAGATTATCATTCATGTAATGTTAAAAGGAGTTTTTACATAAAGAAACACGGTAGAAAAAATGCATGTGGTTTATGTATGGTGTCATGTCCATTTGGAGTTGTAAAGGATTCGACGTCCTTGGCGACTTCTAAGTAACTAAAAATAAAATGCAAAATACATACTATGATGAAACTACCTAATCATTCATAATCACGTATCTGGAGGAATAACATAGTAACATGATTAATGAATTATTGGAGGGGTTATTATAGGATATTATATTCCAGTAGAGCCAAATGTAAAAGTTTATGTAGAGGATATTAACCAACAAGGCAATCAGACAATTGTGTTTTTGCATGGTTGGCCAGGGGACCATAATTTATTTGAATATCAATTCAACCAGCTTCCTAAATGTGGATACAGATGTATAGGCATAGATCAAAGGGGATTTGGAAAATCAGATAAACCTTTTACAGGATATGATTACAATAGATTATCAGATGATGTTCGAACTGTAGTTGAAATGCTAAAATTAAAGAATTTTATACTAGCAGGCCATTCAACAGGTGGAGCAATTGCTATTCGTTATATGGCTAGACATAATGGATATGGAGTAGCCAAACTTGCTCTTTTTGCAGCAGCAGCGCCTAGTCTGATTCAACGTCCTAATTTCCCCTACGGTCTAGAGAAGGAAGTTGTAACTAAGATTATTGAGGGAACCTATGCTGATCGCCCTCAAATGCTAAGTGACTTTGGTGATATATTTTTCTTTCAGCACATAACGGAGCCATTTTCTAACTGGTTCATACAGTTAGGATTTAAAGCAGCAGGATGGGCAACTGCGGCTATTGCAAATGCCTGGCTGCGGGAAGAATTATTTTTTGATTTAAGCACAATCAATGTTCCAACCTTAATTATTCATGGTATTCATGACAAGGTTGTTCCATTTAAGCTAGGTGAAGTGCAAAAACAAAGTATTAAAAATTCCAAGCTTATACCATTTCAATATAGCGGTCATGGATCATTCTATGACCAGCAAGAAAAATTTAATGAAGAATTGATAAATTTCATTAATGAATAAGATAGTAGTTATTATTTGGAATATTTCTTGGACATTTAATATTGCAATTTATAAAGGATTGAAAGAAACAGAAAAATAATGTTAAGTAGTGGAAGAATATGTTATAATAAAGTAATGATATGGGAAGGTTGATAGATATATGTAAATAAGAGAGCAAAAAGGTAACTAAGTTACTTGCAATATTACAG
>DUUM01000163.1 GCA_012841565.1 Candidatus Epulonipiscium sp.
CGTGATATTGTAGAAAAAGTTAGTAGAGTGAGTGAGCCATTTAAAAAAGCTAATCGTTCATTTCACCCAGAAAACACAATTATCGATGTTTGTGGTCGCAAAATTGGTGGCAAGGAAATTGCCATTATGGCAGGACCTTGTTCTGTTGAAACGGCCGATCAAATTAGTAGCATTGCAAGAGATGTGAAAAAAAGTGGAGCGGCCTTTTTGCGAGGTGGTGCTTATAAACCACGTACATCACCTTATTCATTCCAAGGACTTGAAGAAGATGGACTCGAGCTGCTAAAAATAGCTAGAAAAAATACAGGTTTGCCTATTGTAACGGAAATTATGCACCCTCATACCATTGATAACTTTGTAGAAAATGTAGATATCATTCAAGTAGGGGCACGTAATATGCAAAACTTTGGCTTGTTAAAAGAATTAGGCCAAATTAATAAACCAATTCTATTAAAAAGGGGATTAGCCTCAACCATTGAAGAATGGCTAATGTCTGCAGAATATATTATGGCAGGTGGGAATGAAAATGTTATTTTATGCGAACGAGGCATTCGAACATTTGAAAGCTTTACACGAAACACCTTAGATTTATCCTCTATTCTTGCCATTAAAAAATTAAGCCATTTACCTATTATTGTAGATCCAAGCCATGCAACAGGACTTTCATGGATGGTAGGACCTTTAGCATGTGCAGCTATAGCAGCAGGGGCAGATGGACTCATTATAGAAGTGCATAATAATCCATCTAAAGCTCTTTGTGATGGACCACAATCCTTAACGCCTAAGCAGTTTGATGAGCTAATGCCAAAACTTGAACAATATGCACAGATTGAAGGTAGAACCATTTTAGCGAGCAAAAATTAATATGGATATAGAATATGATCATACACTGACTAATAAAATAAATTTTTCTTTAGATAAACTTTATCAAAAAGACCCTGAAATATTATCATCTATTTTAAATGGATATAAAGATAATAAGGCTTCTATAAAAGAAAAAGATAAGAAATACACCATAGGATACCAAGGAGTACCAGGAGCTTTTAGTGAAGAAGCCCTTACGAAATACTTTAAGGAATATACCTATGAAACAATCCCTTGTGCTACATTTGAGGGAGTACTTAAAAACCTTAAAGATAAGAAAATAGATTATGGGGTTTTGCCTATTGAAAATTCTTCAGCAGGTTCTGTGGTAGAAGTATACGATTTAATACGAAAGTATAGTTGTTATATTGTAGGAGAAGAAACTCTCTCGGTTAAACACAACCTACTAGGACTACCAGGTACAAAGCTTGAGGATATTACTAAGGTATATTCTCATCCTCAAGGATTTAGCCAAAGCAGAGCTTTTCTAGATGATTACATGGACTGGCGGTTAATACCTTACCATAATACAGCTATTAGCGCTCAGCATGTAAAAGAGTGTAACCAAAAAAATAAAGCTGCTATTGCTAGCATACGTGCTGCTAAGCTTTATGGACTTGAAGTAATCAAAGAAAATATTAACTTTAGTGTCAATAATTATACGCGTTTTATTATTGTAACGAGAGATATGTGTTTTGATGATCAATCTAATAAAGTAAGTATGATATTTAGTACGGCCCATCAAAGTGGGTCCTTATATCATGCTCTTGCACATTTTTATTATAATGGACTAAGTTTACTTAAGATTGAGTCAAGACCTATTCATGACCGGTCGTGGGAATACTTTTTCTTTGTTGATTTAGAAGGTAATTTAAAAGATGCTAATTTGCTGATTGCATTAGGTAGGATATTAGATCAAAGTGCATACTTCCAACTATTAGGTAATTACAGGGCAGGTTAGTAAGATCCTTGGCATTGGGCCAAAAAAGCCAACTATATATACCCGACTCCGCCTCTCTTGCAAAGAGCGCAAAGGATGCTTCGCTGGGTATATATAGTTGGCTTTTTTTGTCTGGATGGCAAGGGTTTTACTAATAGTGCTTGGTAATTAAAGGGTTATCAGGGGGGCCGAAAATAATTAGTTCAAAATATAAAAGAATTTACAAATGCGAGATAAATGAATCAAAAGTGATGGCTGGGGTATCTAATGGGTGAGGGAGTCTTGATTTGGAAAGAAAGGGGGAGAGATTGAATGGATAAAAATGATTTTGCTGCTCGCGTAGAGGAGATTAAGGGAAAGCTTTATAGGGTGGCCTATCTGTATTTGGGGAATCAGGCGAGTGCGCTGGAGGCAGTGGATGAGGCTGTTTATAAGGGATTTAGGGCAAGAAAAAAGTTGCGGGAGCATCGGTATTTTGATACTTGGATGACGAGGATACTTATTAATGAATGTAATAAGGAGTTAAATAGGAGGAAAAGAGTTTACCCAAGTGATTATTTGCCGGTACAAGGTATAGAAGAGTATGAGTATGATACCTTGCCTTTGAAAGAAGCAATTGGAAGACTTCCTAAAAAATTGCGTGTGGTTATTGTAATGAGGTATTTTTCGGATTATACCCTTGCACAAACAGCTGAAAGCCTTAAAATTCCTCAAGGGACGGTTGTTACAAGGCAAAGGCAGGCGCTTAAGTTACTGAAACTTGAATTGTTAGAGGAGGAGGAGTCTTGTGGATAGAAAAGATGAATATTTAGAACTTTTAGAGGAGCTTA
>DUUM01000164.1 GCA_012841565.1 Candidatus Epulonipiscium sp.
AAGGACTGCTTCATCAATCTATGGAATTTATAAACTTTACACTGAATGCTCTACAAAGTATCAATACTTATTCGCCTGGAAATTACCAAGACAAAGGCAATGAGTCAGAGCAAGAAAGTGTAAGTTTTTTTGATACAAAACAATAAAAGACACATAACAATAGGGGTGAGAAAATGTCATCAATTGCATCACTAGGACGGGTTGTTTCAGGACTTAATGCAAGTCAAAGAGGGCTTCAAGTAACATCCCATAATATTACCAATGCCAATACGCCAGGATACATACGTCAGCAATTATTACAACATGATAGCCAATATCATAACATAGGTAATGGTGGGCAAAGATTGCAAGTAGGAATTGGCGTAACCATGAGCGAAATACGCCAAATTAGAGATGAATTTGCAGACCGCAGATTTCGGACTGAAAACTCAGTTTTAAGTTACTACGCAGCAAAAAAACAAACCATAGATGAAGTTGAAATAATCTTCGGAGAGCCTCACGGCGAGGCATTTAGTAATACCATTAATGAGTTTTGGAGTCAAACCCAAAAACTAGCCACCAACCCCTCTGGAATTGAAGAGCGGATGGCATTTATTCAAAGTGCATTCATATTTGTTAATCAGGCCAATCATATATCCGAACAATTAGTGGATTACCAAAACAACTTAAATACCCAGGTAAAAGATACTATCAACAATGTAAATGCCTTAACCAAGGGTATTCAAAACCTTAACGAAGACATTGCTTTTTATGAAATAAATGGAGACCTTGCCAATGATATTCGTGATAAACGTAATATACTTTTAGATGAACTATCTGGCATTATGGACATTCAGTACCGAGAAGAAAGAGATGGTAGAGTAGTCATCACAAGTGAAGGGGTTACTTTACTAGAAGGACCCTTTAGAACGGAAATGACAACGGTCCAAGCAGCAGAAGGTAGCCCATTTGTAAAACCAGTTTGGAAGGACACTAATATGGATGTCTACCGAATGGACAGGGCTGCTACATCGTTAAATGAAAGAGATAATGGAAAGTTAAGATCACTACTAATGATGCGAGGGACTAAACCAAGCCATCAGGATACGGACTGGAATGAAATAGCCCTTAACAATAATTTATCAGTAGAAAATGCAGGAAACGCCTACGTTATTCCCAAGATTCAAAAGCAATTTGATTTATTTATGACAGCCTTAACAGAAACCATTAATCAGGTTTTTAATCCTACAACAGGAGATAAACCAGTTGGCCAAGGGATTGGCAAGGATACGGAAGGGACTGTTTTGTTTGTAGCAGCTCGGCCTGAAGATCCCGATAACCCAACACAAGGCATGAGAATAGGGAATATGACTATTAATCCAAAGCTCCTAGAAGAAGGGGGCTATAATTATTTACCCACTTCTTTATCAGGAGATGAAAGTGATACCCAGGTAATAGAAGGATTGCTTGAAAAATGGAATGATAATAGAGACTGGTTTAAGGACCCTGAGTCTGGTCCAAGACCACCATCCCACCCACATAAAAAAACCACTAACTTTAGAGCCTTCTACTCAGAATTTATTGCAGAACTAGGAGCAGAAGGAAAAGAAGCTACAGGCAGAGTAGAGGAAAAGAATTTCTTAATCACAGATATAGATAACAACCGGCAAGCCATGGGCGGGGTTTCAACAGATGAAGAAATGACCAATATGATGAAATATCAATACTCCTATAATGCAGCCGCACGAATGATTACCATGTTAGATGGAATGATGGATACAGTTATTAATAGAATGGGAAGATAGAGGAGGAAACACACCATGGGATCGGCATTTTTTGAATTCAATATAGGCGCCTATGGGTTATTTGCAGCCCAACACGGCTTAAGTGCCACATCAAATAATATTACAAATGCCAACACAGTTGGCTACTCTAGGCAAGTTGTTCAGCAAGAAGCAGGTAAGGCCCTTAGAGGCATGGGAGTAGGAATGCTAGGAGCAGGTGTTACGGTAACAGGCATCGAGAGAATGAGAAATTCCTATTTAGATATGAAAATATGGAACCAAAAACCTATCCTAGGAGAGTACAGAGTTAAAGCAGAGCAGTCCTCCTTAATAGAAGGGGTCTTTGGTGAACCAAGCGATGTAGGCTTTACAACAATTTTTAACGACCTTTTTACAGGATTAGATAACCTGGCAAAATTACCCGATGAAGGGGAGCGTAAATTTGGCCTCATGCAAAGCTTAAAGGGCTTCACCCAATACTTTAATACAACCTCAAGTTCCCTGAAAAAATACCAAAATGACTTAAATTTTGAAGTCAAAAACAAAGTAGATGAAATTAATATTATTGGTAGACGAATCGAAAGTTTAAACCAGCAAATCTTTGGAGCAGAGATTCACGGCGGGAATATGGCTAATGGCCTTAGGGATGAGCGAGAACTTCAAATAGATCGTTTGGCAGAGCTTGTGAATATAGAAGCCAAAGAATATGAAATTATAGGAGAACATGGTCAGTTAGAAAAACGATATTCAGTTAAGATTAATGGGCAAAATTTTGTAGACCACTTTAGTATGAGGGAACTAGATATAAAAATCCGAGAAGAGAAAGAAAACCCTGAAGATGTTGAAAACCTTTATGATGTGGTATGGAAAGACGGCTTAAGGTTTAAGATGAACGATGCAAACCTTAGGGGAGAGCTAAAAGGTGCCATCGATATGCGAGATGGTAATGCAGGCGACTTTGCCTATAGGGGAATACCTTACTACATTAAAAGACTCGATGACTTTGTCCAAACCTTTGCAGGAAAAATGAATGGTGTTTATGAAAAAGGGGTAGACGTAGAAGGTAATGATGGTCAGATGTTATTTAGCTTTGATATTAGTGGTAATGCAGATGCTCAAGAGGATCTTCAACAACTGATAGATGCGAAGTTAGCCTCTGCAGATCCGGATGCAGATGAAGAAGCAATAACCAAGGAAGTTACAGATGCATTTTATAAAGATAACTTAATAAACTATTTAACAGCTGATAATTTTAGAATCAGTCAGGACATCTTAGACGACGTTAGCAGTATCCGCACCACCACAGATAAAGATAAACTTCCAGGTGGAAATGATTTATTACTAGAACTAATAGGTCAAAAACATGACCGCAAGATGTTTAACGAAGGAGAACCTAACGACTATATGGTTTCTATCTTTAGTGAACTAGGGATTAATGCAAAAGAAGCCAAGATGTATAAATCATCCCAGGAAAACATGACAACAGCCATTGAAAACCAACGGCTTTCCGTTTCCCAAGTAGACCAAAGTGAAGAAATGATTAGTCTGGTTAAATACCAACAAGCTTACCAAGCAGCCGCCCGGATTATTTCTACCATGGATACAATCTATGATATTACTATTAACCGGATGGGTGCATCCTAGAAAGGAGTACACAGCTTATGCGCGTAACCAATGCAATGCTTAAAAACAATATGATGCTGGGACTGAATAAAAACATGGGCCAGCTCAATACATTATATGACCAAATGAATTCTCTTAAGAAAATCCAGCGTCCTTCAGACGACCCAATTATCCTGGGACGCTCCTTAAAGCTTAGACTTAACGTACTTGAAACAGAGCAATATAAAACCAACGTAGGTGAGGCCCGCTCATGGATGGAAGTAAGCGATAAAGCCATAGAAAATGTTCATGAGATTATTAATGAGATTAGAACCCATGGACTTCAAGCTGCCAATGATACCCTTAAAACAGAAGACAGGCAAAAGGTTATGGAATCCATTAAGCAACTTAGAAAGCAGCTAACCCAGGAATCCAATGCCAACTACGCAGGTAGAAATGTATTTGGGGGGTATAAAACAGATAAAAAGGTACTATTTGA
>DUUM01000165.1 GCA_012841565.1 Candidatus Epulonipiscium sp.
GAATGAATTGATAAAAAAGATATGGTTATGGAATCATTATGCTACTGATATGTATAAAAATCAGGGTGGGAGACGTTACTGGTTCGCCGAAAACTTAATAGGTTTAGCAGGGCTCCCAACTGCTGTACATGCCCTAGGAAGTTCTCTTACCACCACCGCACCTGCCCCAACGATAGTCTCATCCCCAATTGTTATCCCTTGGATAATCTGACAGCCTGTGCCCATCTCAACACACTCTCCAAGAACTGTGTTCCCTGATATGTTAACGCTGGGATACAACGTAACAAAATCATTCATCACTGCGTCATGGCCAATTGTACAATCAAGGTTAATAATAACATGTGACCCAATAGTAATATCCACTGTAAGAATTGTGCCAGCACATATAATACATCCTTCTCCTAAGTTTACTCGCTTAGACATTTCCACTTTAGGATCTATTAGTGTAGCAAACTTAACACCTTTTAATTTTTTTATAACTTGCTTTCTTACTTTTGATGCTCCTATGGCGCAAACAGCATATAGTTCACCTTGCTGCCTATTTAGCCAGTTACAATCTCCTAAGACTGGGTATCCACCCACTACACTCCCTATTAATTCTATATTATCATCAACAAATCCAAGCAGCTCCCATGTTGGTTTAATTTGATTGATTCTTTCAATGAGCCATGCCACTTCTCGCCCAAAGCCACCTACTCCAACTATAATAATTTTTTTCATTCTATTATAGCACCTCATTCCTTCCCAACTATAAATACGTAGTTAGTCGTGGCACTACCACCGATATTAAGCATCATACCATTATCAGCTTTCGCTAATTGATATCCTTCTGCCTTGCCTGCTACCTGTTTAAATAAGTCTAAAAACATTCTCACACCACTTGCTCCTACTGGATGCCCACATCCAATCAAACCACCACTTGGGTTTATAGGTTGTTTCCCCTGAAAATCAATGTGACCATTTTCAACTGCTTCTAATTCATGGCCTGGACCTGTGATGCCAAATGCAGAAATTGCAGCATATTCACTTGATGTAAAGCAATCATGTGTTTCAAAAAAATCCATATCCTCTGCTTTTAGCCCCGCTCTTTGATAAGCATCAAGCACGGCTTGTCTTGTCCATGGAAGTATATACTCATTGTCTGAGCTTTCTTCTATTTTCTTACTAAATCTCATAGGTGCAACTCTATGACCCCATCCTTTGACAATTGGAAAGTCACTGTGCTTATATTTTTCTTTTGTAAAATTTTCAGAAGCTAGTGCAACAAAAACAGCTCCATCTGTAACTTGTGAACAATCTGAAATACCTAGCTTCCCACCAACTATGCTATTAGTTGAAGTTCCCCGTGTCTTAGCTTGATCGTTATTCATAAACCACTTTCTAGTCTGGGCATTAGGATTTCTTTTTGCATTTGCGTAGTTCTTAACAGAAATTTGTGCCAAGGTATTTAAGTATCTTTCTTCATCTAGTTTATATTTCTTAATTGTTTCATCTGCCAATTGGCCAAATAGCTTGGGAAATGGGAAGTCAATGCCCTCAGCTTCATCTTCATAAAATGCAGCTCTACCGAGATAATCGCCACATATTTTGGCATCCACTGTCTTCATCAATTCCCAACCAATCACTAGGGCAAGTTCATAATCTTCTGCTTTTATTTTGCTAATAGCCGCATCAATTGCCACTGAACCCGAAGCACATGCCGCTTCATATCTAGCTGATGGCACTCCATAAAAAGCAGGATTAACTTCTGTGAGTAGTGCTCCTAAGTGTCCTTGATCTACATATAATTCCGCAATAAAGTTTCCTACAAAGCAAGCTACTTTCCCCTGCTTATTAAGCTCAATAATATCTTCATATGTTATATCAATGCTTTTTAGGCCATCATCTATAGCTTCTTTTAAAAGGGCAATAACACCCTTGCCTTCTTTACTCCAATTACGCTCAAAATCCGTTTGTGCTCCGCCTAGTACATATACTTTGTTAGTCATCTGCCTTCCCCCTATTTAGCCTTGAAAAATGGTCTAAAATCATACTTGGATTGAGGTACACCTTTTAAAACCTCATTGATGTCCACTTTAGATAAAAAATCTCCAGTTAGTCTTTCCTTTGCAATTTCACTAAATACGTCAATACCTCCGAAGGCATCAATAACTGCAAGAGGTGGTACCCAGTTAAAGCCTGTTGCCATCACATCATCTGCTGAATATATATTCTCACCAATGGCTTTGGTGGTTACAAGACTATATATCACATACTTAATCAGAAATTGAATACAGATAGTTGCTTCAATTGAATGATTCTTTATAAGCTGCTCAAAGGCTTTTTTATAATTTCCAACCTTAAACTCCTTTATCATTTTACTGGCAAAAGGAAAAGTATATTTCTCTTTTTTTCTATATAAGCCTGTGGCTATATCGTATACATTGATTGTTTTTGTTCCATCTGAATTTAAAACTGCTTGGTATAATCCACAACCGGATTTTCTACCTAACTTCTGTTCATTAATTAATTCAAGTGCAAATGCTGGCATCACAAATGTCTCATGGGCATAGTCCTTGGCATTATTATAAACATTATCTACAATGGCTTGATGTACATCTAAGCCTACAAAGTCTGATGTTACAAGCGGCGCCATGCTTCTACCAGTAAAAGGACCCAGTATTGAATCAATATAATCAATACCACCGTTATCTTTGTATGTTTCAGCATATTGCAATGCTTCATTTATAAATTGGAAACCAATTCTATTACCCATAAATGCTGGTGCATCTTTTACTTCTACTACCTTTCTTAGAAGGATATCCTCTAGGTATGTTTTCACTTTACCTAGAAGGATCTGATCTGTATGTTGTGAAGGTATAACCTCACAAAGCGTCATATTATAAGGGGGATTATACATATGTATTCCCATGTAATTTTGTTTTTTATCTTCATCAAAGCACTTGCTAAGCTCATTAATAGAAAGTCCTGATGTGCCTGTTCCGATAATAGTATGAGGCTGAAGATATTTTGCAATCCTCCTATAAATATCTTTTTTGATTTCAATATCTTCTGCAACACTTTCAAAAACTAAGTCAGATGATGTAATACATTCTTCTAAATTATCATATGACATAGGAATTAAGTTTTTTGCAATTGCTTCTGCTTTCACAGATACAGCTGCTTTCATCTTAGCCTTTTTCGCTGCATCAAGACTTCGACATACCATGTATACTTTAGCATCTCCAAATGAGGCAAATATCCCCGATATATTACGTCCCATTGTTCCATTTGCCCCTATAACAGTTACTGTCTTAATATTCATATCCCACCCCATCTGTTTAACTTGTCTTTCATAATCCCACGCTTTCATCAGATGTCCCCTTAAAAGGTTCCATGGTAACGGACGTATCTGAATTAATTCCTGCTCTAACAATAACCTTTTTTATCGTCAAAAATATAATCTTCAAATCACCTATAAAACTTAAGCTTTCTACATACTTTGCATCTAAATCAAATCGCTCTTCCCAGCTAATAGCATTTCTACCATTAATCTGCGCTAAACCTGATAATCCTGGTCTCACATGATGGCGTATTCTTTGATAGTCATTATAAAGGGGTAGGTATTCTACTAGCAGTGGCCTAGGCCCTACAATACTCATTTCACCTTTTAAAATATTAACAAGTTCTGGTAGTTCATCTAAACTTGTTGCCCTTAAAATCTTCCCAAACCTAGTAAGCCTCACACTATCAGCTAACAAATCCCCATTCTCATCCCTGTGATCCGTCATGGTCCTAAACTTATACATGGTAAATATCTTTTCATTAAGCCCAGGCCTTTCCTGTTTAAATATCACAGGGCTCCCAAGCCTCGTTCTCACTAATATTGCTACAATTAGTAAAACAGGACTTAACACAATGATTCCTATTAAAGCTAATATAAAATCCATTCCTCTTTTTATATAATTCCTATAGATACCACTACTTGGTTGCTGCATAGGCATATGTGGCTCTAGGTTATTTCTCATCTCAATCTGCATTTATATCACCACAACCCCTTAATAATCTTACATATTCTCTCAAGGTCCTCATCA
>DUUM01000166.1 GCA_012841565.1 Candidatus Epulonipiscium sp.
AGGATAAATCGTCGTATCAAAGCTCATTCATAAGTAGTAAATTAGTAGTAAATTGAGTGGTTTTGACCTTGATAAAGTGTGATAAGTCCAGTTTTTATGCGGATAACTAGATTTTTATGCTATTTTTATAATAAAAAGACCAAGAAATAAAATACATACAGAAATAAGTAAAAAGAAAACACGAATAAATGATACGCTTTTTTTCATAATATCCTCCTCCTATTTTTTATAAAACAAATCTAAGAAATCGCCAAGGACTTCTTGTAGAACAGAAGTATTAATAGAATAAATTACAAATTGTCCTTTTTTTTCAGAACTTACTAACTCTGCTTCCCTTAGCACATCTAAATGCTTAGAAATAGATGGTTTCGACATATCAAAGTGCTCAGATATCTCTCCAGCGTTCATATCCGCAGAGTTTAATAACTTTAAGATAGATCTGCGAGTTTCATCGCTTAAAGCTTTAAACACTTTGCTCATAAAAGCACCCCTTTCTTACAGCATATAGTTATTTAACTAATTAGTTAAATAACTATATGCTGATTGTAATACAAATTAGTAATTAATGCAAGGCAAATACAAGGACCGTTTATTAGTAGATAATATGTATAAAAAAGCAGGGTGATTGGCTATTAGCTAATCACCCTGTAAATAAGAGGATTACCCCATTATTTACTATATACTTCACCGCGTGGTAAAATCTCAATAACTAAGATAATGAACTTTTCATCATCTTTACTAAAGACAATTCTATAACTACCCACTCTAAGTCGGTAATTATCTGTATTTCCTTGTAACCTTTTCACATCTCCCAAGGGAAGTTGATTTATGGCCTTAAGTATTCTAATTTGAGTGTTTCTATCTAGCCTCTTAAAATATTTTAGGCACTTCTTCTCATAACTGATATTATATTTCATCCTGACTAATCTCCAGTTCTTTCAAGAGACTATCCTGGTTTATAAATTCACCCTGTAATTTTAGTTCTTCCAAACGCTTCGTTTCTTCTTCTGACATATACTCATGCTCTAATTTGTTTATTTCACTCCATATATTTTCACTTTCTTTAAACTTTAAAAACTCTGTCATATGGATAATTGTTGTTATGTTCTCAGGCTTCAGTTCGTCTTTTAGTATTTGTCTTATTTTATTTTCCAGAGTCATACATATCCCTCCTAACATTGTAGTGTGTTCTACTTATATTGTATCATGAACAATAATATTATTATACATCTCTAATATTATTTCTGCTAATTTACTTCCGGTGCTATGGATATCTACTCTCTCGTAAGCTTGTTAAATATGGACAAAAACAACCCCCCGCTCCAACTTCTTGTCAGAATCAGGGGGTTATAACTGTGGGGGCGAGGCGCAACGAAACTATCCACGATATCTAAACAACTTTGACAACCATTATAAAAACTTCGTACTTGTCATTTTACATTAAATTTCCTATAATCTAATAAGAGGTTACTTAAAAACAAATAGTATGATAAAAATAAGTTAGGAGTTATTGAAATGCATATAGAAAAAAACCACAAAAAACAAGGATTTGGAAGTCGTTGGGGATTTATATTAGCCTCTGTAGGTTCTGCTGTTGGAATGGCTAATGTATGGGGATTTCCAAATAAATTAGGCAGTTACGGCGGAGGTGCCTTCCTACTGATTTATTTGTTTTTCATCTTTATTTTTAGTTATGTTGGCTTGCCTGCAGAATTTGCTATTGGACGCCGTTCCCGAACAGGGACTTTAGGTTCTTATGAAAATGCGTGGGAAACCCGAGGTAGTAGAACTAAGAAAATAGGTAGTATACTGGGTTGGTTGCCACTGGCAGGGTCCATGTGTATTGCTATTGGCTATGCTGTTATTGTATCTTATATTCTGAAGGCTCTGGTTGATTCCTTAACAGGTACATTAATGACTGTCAACGCTACAACATGGTTTGAATCATTTTCCCTTATACCTTATTCGGTTGTTCCATACCATATTATTATCGTCGTTATTACTTTACTGACATTATTGTTAGGGGCAAAAAGTATTGAAAAAACAAATAAAATTATGATGCCCCTATTTTTTATTATATTTATTATTTTAGCCATACGCATAGCCATGCTACCAGATGTTATGTCAGGTTACTTATTTATGTTTCTCCCTCGCTGGGATGCACTAAAAGATCCAATGGTATGGATCTGGGCAATGGGTCAGGCCTTCTTTTCATTATCTATTACAGGTAGCGGGATGATTGTTTACGGGGCTTATTTAAGCGAAGATGAAGATGTTGTATCCGCCTCTCGTAAAACGGCTTTTTTTGATACCATTTCAGCCATTATTGCTGCTTTAGTTATTATTCCAGCATGTTTTTCCTATCAACTTGATATTGGAGCAGGACCTGGTTTACTTTTTGTTACACTACCTACCATTTTACAAGATATTCCTATGGGCCATATTTTTGCAATTATTTTATATGTTGCTATGATTTTTGCAGGTATTAGTTCCCTGCAAAATATGTTTGAAGCAGTATGTGAATCTTTGTTACATAAGTTTCCTAAGTTAAGTCGTAGAGTAGTCCTGATAATTTTATGCCTGGTTTGTTTGGCTTTTGGTATTAATATGGAGGCCATATTCCAATGGGGTCCATGGATGGATCTAATCTCTATTTATATTATTCCAATCGGTGCAACATTAGGTGCTGTTTCTTGGTTCTGGGTCATGAAAAAAGAAGTATTACTTTTTGAAATCAATAAAGGGACTAGAAAGAAGCATGGGAATCTATGGTATATATTTGGCCGCTATATCTATGTCCCACTTGCTCTAATTCTTTGTCTGGTTGCATTGCTTAAAAGGGTAGCTTTTTAATTGCTCATTTTTGATGTACCTGAGCGCCTAGCATCCTTCTTTTATATGTAAAAAACAGAAGACCTATTAAGTCTTCTGTTTTTGCTTAAATTTATTTTCTTATAATAAGTTCTTTAGATATATATAACAGAAATTTATTCTACTTGATTAAGTAGTACTTTAAAGTCCTTATAAAAAATTCCTTTCATTTTGCTCCCCCTTAATATAAAATGGTAGTGTAAAGTATTACCCTACCTTTTTGAAGTTGCGTAAAACAACTTAACAAGTTCGATTATCTTATTCATCTCAATTCCATTTTCTCTGGCAATTTATATCGCTTCTTGTATATAACTTTCTACTCTTCTGAGATGTTCTTCTTGTATAAAATCAATATTATGATTCGATACATAAGTTCCTTTTCCTGAAACAGTTTCAATAAACCCATCCCTTATATTCCTGCTGTACACACGAATACAAGCACGGTATAGTACAGTGTTTTTATTTTGTGAATACCTTTGATAATTATTACTATACTTTTAGCCTTGTCTTAACTCAGGTTTGCAATTTGTAGTCTCCCTTGTCAATTCTTTTATTTAAGCATACAAAAAACTCCCTAGAACAGTTGTCAAAGGGAGTATAAAACATATTTTAATATATTATTATCAATCATAGTCTAACTCTGAACCTTCTCCAAACAACTGCTCCTAGTGCCGGATATTGTTCTAACCTTCTAATATCTGATGTAATCTTTCCCAAAATTCTTTTTGCCACATTCTCCATTACATATTCCTTGATTTCTGTCAAATCTTGTAATGCCATGGGTGAGTACTCAATTTTAGCCATACCTATACTCCTAGCATAGCTTCAACATCATCTGCGGAAAGCCACCCTTTCTCTCTCGCTGATTTCTCACCTTCCTCTAACTTTGTTAGTAACCTAATTGTCGCCTTTAATTTATCTAGTTCATTAAGTTTCATAATGGCATATTCTCCTCGCCCATTTCTAGTTAAATAAACTGGACTATTTTCCTTTACTTCTTTAAGTACTTCTGTATAGTTCCTTAAATCAGAAATTGGTTTAATGTTTAGCATAACGATCATCTCCTTATATAAATATTATATCCTATATTTTAATAAATATCAATGTTAATTAACATGTTAATTAGCAGCATATCTTTATAATGTCATTAATCTAACCTATTTCATATTAGGCTTGTTAAATATAAGTACAAAAAAACAACCCCCGAACTCCAACACAATTGTCAGAATCCGAGGGTTATAACCATGGAGGTGAGCCACGGTGACTCTATCCACCATATCACCAAAATTCAGATTTTTCGCTACTCATGCGGTCCCTACTTACCTTCTAAAAGAAATTATTAAGCATGCTTAGTGATTTTATATATGTAGGTTTGTCCACCATTTTCTCCAATTTCCATTGGAAGTTGTGGGCAGAAATAAACTCTATCAGGTGCGTTACTTGTTAACCTCTTCATTTTAGTATGGAGTTCACAATTAACGTCAATACCATTAATCTCTTTAGTCAACGAACTTCGCACTATATCTCTACTCCTCTCAGGGGAACAATCTATAGACATTCTGTCCCCTATTTCCCTATATCCTTGTGGTATCTGCTTCATAATTTTCAAAATCTCATTATCAATACAGTATAAATGATAAATTATTTCTTTTTTTCGATTTTCAAAACCATCATTTAAATGTCTCATCGATTCGACTATATCCTCATCAAAACATAAGGAATACAAAATTATTTTGATTTTTTCTATAAACTCACTTATATTTTTTTTATTATCACAAAAAATTAATAGTACTTGTTTAAAACCTTGCATACCAATTATATTCCTTATACCCTCCACCCCATCAAGTCTATATGCTACCATCTTTAAATCACGCCTAAACAGGGCATTATCTGCTAATGCATTAAAAACTTTCCTCTTCAGTTTTATCATCTATATGAATTATCCATACTTCATCTGCATATTCACTTAATCTTTGCCCTATCTGATTCTGATATCTATTCCTTTTTACGTTTACCATTTTTATGAAGTTGAACTAACTGATGCTTAAATTCGGGTGTGAATGTACGTCTTGGTTTTTGACTGGGCCATGGTCTCTACTCCTTAAGGTTTATAAGTTTACATTTCACACACCTCATTTTCCCTCCTCAAAATAGCAAAAGACAGACTACTAAATTAGCTAGTCTGTCTTTTGTTTTTATTTCGCATAATTAATTATCATTCTTTTTTCAATCTCTTTAGTTCATATTGTTTTTGAACTTCATGTTGTATCCGTAATTTCCTTGATAAGATGAAATTTATGCCTTCTCCACTGGTATCCAAATCTCGTTGTAGCTATCCTCCGCATTTTCGCATGGCGGTGTATACATTTCAATGTTGTAGTTACCTGCAAGCTTATATGCTTTGCAAGATGGCAGCCACTCACTCCAAATCTTTGTATTCACGTCCTGCAATGCTTTTGGCAATGCACCACGACAAGGAAATACAGCCCATGTACCTGCAGGAATTACTTTTGTTTCGTAGCCTTCCTGAATCTCATCCCATGGAATATAGTTATCGGCAATGAAATAATCAAAATTCTTTCCATCAGAGTCCATACATATTCCATACATGCCACAAACAACTTCTCTCTCACCACTTTCCATATGTTCCTTCCAGAACTTAGGAATTTCAGCATAAGAAGTTTCCATATTGAATTTACGTGACTTTCCCATTACTGTAAACTGTGCCTTTTCAACAATTTTGTACTCTAACATAGTACCACCCTCCAATGTAAGTTTAATTTTCAGCGGCGCAAAAGAATTCAGTTTACTACCTCTTCCTCTTGCTGCTGAAGGATTTACCCCATGAAACTTTGTGAATGCTCTAGCAAAACTATCCGGCGAATCGTAACCGTATTTCAATGCAACATCAATCACCTTAATATCAGTAGAACAAAGTTCCTGCGCAGCAAGCGTCAGACGGCGATTCCTTATATACTCACCAACCGTAAATCCGCATAGTACATTGAATATTTTTTGAAAGTAGAAACTTGACACATATGCTTTATTGGCTATTTTATTTATATCAATATGGTCCATTAAATTGTCTTCAATGTATGCAATTGCATTAGCAATACCTTCATTCCAACCAATCATAAGATGCCCTCCTTCCTTATTTCGCTGTAATTATATTATACGTATAAGTGTACCTATTTTCCCGACTCTCCTTGTTCTGTTGTATCGGGTTATAACCATGGAGGTGAGATGTACATCACTATTCTATAGCCTTTTTATACGGACATGCGTAGGGGAGAGATATTAGGCTTACCATGGGATAATGTAGATTTTAAAAATCAATCCATTTATGTAACACAAACAAGGCAATTTGTAGGGAATGATATTATTGTAACTGGTGTAAAAACAAAGAAGAGCAAGCGGATGATTACTATATTTGATGAATTATCTAAGGCGTTACAAAAAGGCTATAATCCCTATAGATTATAGCCTTTTTAGTGCGCCATCAGGGGTTCGAACCCTGGACCCCCTGATTAAGAGTCAGGTGCTCTGCCAACTGAGCTAATAGCACATTTATTAAACTTACTTAAAAAGTATACCACTACTGTCATAGACTGTCCATATATATATTTAAAATATTTAAATTTTGTAAATTGCAATATTAAATGTCCGATATTTTTAAATAAATTTCAGTATGATAATAGAATACCAGGCAAACTTTTTATCTATGAACAGGATGTTATTTCAATGGGTGCACAAGGAATATTCATGTAGAAAGCTCATTACCTATAGAATATATTCCAAATGATTTAAGATCATTAGGAATGTCATTGTTAATTTTATTTGCCATGGACTTAAGACCTTATATGAATTATTTTTTATCGTAGGTGCTACCCCTCCAATAAGCTGCAGAATTATCGCAATAACCTTAACATTCTAACCCTAATTTGTCAATCCTAATATACTCTCTATCATAGTTATTAAATATACCTGAATAAAATAACACTCGGATTCCAACTTAATTGTCAGAATCTGAGGGTTATAACCATGGAGGTGAGCCACGATGACTCTATCCACCATTTACACAGCTAACTGCCTATTCTGTTCTTTAATCCATATACCTATAAAAGACATACCAAAACTTGAAACAAACCGCAACCCCTTAAAACATTATGAAATACTTAATGAGAAATCAAAATAATATTTTCTGATTATGTCCTCTACTACCATATCCTCTTCTTCTATAAAGTATCTACTATAAACTTCTGATAGTTCATCAAATCTAATATTAGACTGAATTATGTGTGAGTCTATGACTGCAACTATTTCGTTTGAAACAATTTCTTCATAGCTATTTTTGTATTCGTCCGAAGGTATGTTGTTTTTGAAATATTTTAATATATTGTCATAGCTGGTATCATCAAAAAAGTTATTTGATAATGAACATAGGACAATGCTTTCTTCAAAAATCTTAGTATGATCATTAGCTAATCTTTTATTTATTATTCCTTCTTTCAATAAAACGACTGAATATTTATCTAATTTCATTTTAAAACCTCCTACAAAGTCTACAGACACCAAATTAAAAATTTTGTTTCAATCTAATTTCCTTTTTCTATAAGAGGATGCCATTCTTTGTATTGCTTAAGTGGATTTAATAAGATAGCTTGCTTAATATAATGCATAGCCAGTTCCCATGAACCGGGCGGAGTTAGGGTTATAAACAGATAGTATGCCATTAAAAAACTCAAATGAGCAGCTTTTTCCTGGTCTCCTTTGTCTAAATAATGATGGAAAGATGTTAGGAGAACAAAATATAGGTTTGTTTTGTCAAAATTATCTGCACCTATATAAAAATCATCTAAATCTGAAGGCTGTATCCGCATCACACCACTTTCTTTAATGACAGGTTCTTTCCAGTTAATTTTTAGCACCATATTTATCCTACCTCTTTTAACTTTGTTTTATCAGGCACACGATCTTCTAAGCACACACTAGCAATTAGTAATCCTAGTATAGCCTCAATTACATTCCCTTAAAGTCCTAGATTACTTGAAACTAAATAAGTGGGTCGGCTCCTCAACTTCAGGAGACTCCTCATATATTGTAAAGGGATCAATATCTAAACATGTGCTTTCGCTATAATTCCCTTCTAAATCCCATGCTAATGTCCCATTTAATACAGTACAACTATCTATAAACAAAGTAATATCTTGTAGTGGCTGAAACACACCTTGCTGAATAATTTTTTTAGCATCAAACAATTTTATAGATCCATCATCAAAATAAACATATACCGTATAATCTTCCGTTGGTATAACCTGTATAACTTCAGGCATATATTCCATCATTATCCCTCCTACAATTTAACTTAATGGTGCAATCTTATACACAGGTTGCCCACTATTTGCGAGCTCCCAGTTTTGCATTAGTTCGTCTTTATGAATTTCAGCCCAAGCTAACACTAATTTTAACTGCCTCTTTGGCAAGTTGCCTTTTAAAACTCGGCAGTTTATTATATCTATCAATGCTTGATTTCCATTATACTGTGCATGAAAATGGGGTGGTACATGATCATTAAAATTAATTGTAATTCTTATTCCAAAAAACAGACTTATCTCCGGCATTGCTATTCCTCCCTGTGAAAGTATATATCTTTTCATATTTTTAAATTTATATCTTATTAGTCATAAATAACTCTATTTATTAAACATCTTTATATTTATTATATCATTAAATATATCATATTTGTAGGAAGTAATATTGTCTGTTATTCACATTCTTTCCGATATTTTGTGCTTCTAACATACACGGCCTATACTCTATTGAAGATAAAACAACTCTTCAAACTTTTTATCAAGTGCGGTACAAAGAATAAGAGCTAGTTTGGCCGTGGGGTTAAACTTGCCTATTTCAATAGAGCTAATTGTATTTCTTGATACACCTACTATTTCAGCAAGTTCACTTTGTGAAAATTCCTTTTCTGCGCGCGCTACTTTTAATCGGTTTTTTAATACTAATTCATCTTTCATATTAATATCCAATTATCTTTACTAAATCTCTTAGTAAATAAGAACGTAAAAAAGCAATAGACATAAGTATACCTAAAACAAATCCCAAAAGCTCCCTTTTTCTTTTGTTTACACGATATTTCCCATAATATTCTGCTCCCAGAAAAGCAAACCACATACTCATAGGAGCATTAATACTTCCCCCTATGGAGATATCAATCACACAATATATAGAAATCATTACAGTTAATCCATAAAAACCATACTGTCTCCCCAAGTTCTCTTTATAAATAAGTCCCTCATCTTCTTTTTGCTCACGGCTTTTTCGCAAAATTTCTTCTTTGTCCATATATACACACCCTTTACAAGTATTATTGTATTTATGACAGGTTTACTTGTCACTCTTAATTTACCCTTAATCACCTTTTTTGTCAATCCTTTTTTATCATGCAGTAATTCCATATCAAACCTATTATAAATAAATGTACAAAAAAATAACCCCCAAACTCCAACTTCTTGTCAGAATTCAAGGGCTATAACTCTATTGTTTTCTATAATCTATTATATACTTCACCGCGTGGTAAAACCTCAATAATTAATATAATGAACCTTTCATCATCTTTACTAAAGACGATTCTATAATTACCCACTCTAAGTCGGTAATTTTCTGTATTTCCTTGTAATTTTTTCACATCCCCTAAGGGAAGTTGATTTATGGCCTTAAGTATTCTAATTTGAGTGTTTCTATCTAGCTTCTTAAAATATTTTAGACACTTCTTCTCATAACTGATATTATATTTCATCCTGACTAATCCCCAGTTCTTTCAAGAGATTATTCTGGTTTATAAATTCACCATTTAATTTTAGTTCTTCCAAACGCTTCGTTTCTTCTTCCGATATATACTCATGCTCTGATTTATTTATTTCATTCCATATATATTCATTTTCCTTAAACTTTAAAAACTCTGTCATATGGATAATTGTTCTTATGTTCTCAGGCTTCAGTTCATCTTTTAGTATTTGTCTTATTTTATTTTCCAGAGTCATACATATCCCTCCTAACATTGTAGTATGTTCTACTTATATTGTATCATGAACAATAATATTAGTATACATCTCTAATATTATTTCTGCTGACTTGCTTCCAGTGCTATACATATCTACTCTCTAGTAAACTTGCTAAATATAGCTACAAAAAAATAACCCTCGAACTCCAACTTAATTGTCAAAATCCGAGGGTTATAACCATGGAGGTGAGGGGCATCGAACCCCGTATCGCATCTTTTTTACTGCATATTGATTCACTTTTAAATACAGCCTCATAAATATAAATTACCCTTTAACCCCCCCCGCAGTCATCCCTTCTATAAAATATCTTTGGAATGATAAAAACAATACCAATATAGGTATGATTGCTAGCACAGATCCTGTAATTAATATATCGTAGTTATTGCCATAAGGTGTTATTAAGGTTGCCAGACCTATTGGCAAAGTAAGTTTTTCTGGGCTTCTTAGCACGATCAGTGGCCATAAGAATCCATTCCAACTATTCATGCCTACAAAAATACCCATTGCAGCAAAGGATGGCGCCATTAGTGGAAAAAAAATTCGCCCAAAGATGTCGTACTCTGTGCATCCATCAATTCTTCCTGCTTCCATTAACTCTTTAGGTATCCCACCTAAATATTGTCTAAAGAAAAATATAGGAGCTGGGGATGCTATAAATGGAAGAATAATTCCCCATACGGAGTCTATAATTTTCATGTTAATGGCTTGTTTATATAACGGCAACATAATAATCTCCATAGGTACCATCATAATAATAAGAACACATGTAAATAAAATATTTTTAAACCACATAAAGTAACTATGTTTGCCTGTAAACATATATTTGTAATTATCCCACGACATAATCGCTGGATCTATTTTAATATTCAAACCAAATCTCAAAAGTTCTTTGGATGGTTTAAAAGATGCTAAAACAATACAATATATAGGGAACAATACCAGGAGGGCTAAAACTGTAAAAAATACCACTAGAAAAATAGTTTCTGGCGTTATTTTTTGTTTTACTTTAATCTTTGTTTTAATGTTAGCTTGCTGCTTATCCATAGGCTATCTCTCCTCCTCGAACAGGCCGAATATTTTCAATTGTAATAAGTTTACCGTTAGGGCAAAAACAAGAAGAAGGATACCTACTGCACTTCCAAATCCCATGTTGTTTTGCTCCCATCCTTGCCTATATAGATAACCAACGATGGTTAGGCCTAAGTCATTAGGAGACCTATTACCACTCCAAAGCATATATGATTCCGTAAACATGGCCATGCCACCATATATACTAATTGTTAGGACATAAACCGTAATCGGTTTAAGCATAGGCACTGTAATGTATCTAAACTTTTGCCAACTTGTTGCCCCGTCTAAATCAGCAGATTCATTAACCTCCATGGGAATGTTTTGTAATCCTGATAGAAAATACATAATATTTACACCTGTCCATCTCCAACAAGCAATTGTGAGTAAAGAAGCAAATGCAGTAGATGGAACTTTAAGCCACTTAATCGGTTCCATTCCAATCACACTAATTGCCCGGTTCATCAATGACCCGGGTAATTCACCAAAAATCAGTCTAAATATTGTGGCTGCTACAACAGCTGATGTCAATGCCGGTATAAACAAGGTAGATTTAAAAAAATCTTTTCCTATCATCTTTTTACTATTTAAAAAGCAAGCAAGAACCATAGGAATAGGGATTAAAAGTACTAACGTAAATATGGTATACAAAGTACTGTTTTTCACTGCCTTCCATAGGGTAGGATTTACAAGGTTTTTATAGTTTGTTAGTCCTATAAATTCTATTTGTCCTGGTAATACTTTTTGGAAGCTCATAACGATTGTAGAAATAACTGGATATATAAAAAACACTAAAAATGTAATAATAAAAGGCCCTATAAATACATAGGGTGCAATTTTTTTAGAATATAATAAGCTTTTAATTCCTTTTTTTTGTCGTGTTTCTTCCATTACTATCTACTCCTTTCACTTTCAGATAAAAACAGCACCATCATTTCTACTTAATTTTGATGGTGCTATAAATTTTAATGCAATTTAATTTTGTTTAACCAGTGCCTGCTCTTCTTTTAAAACTTGACCTGCCTCTTCTAGATTTTCAAACGCCCTGAAAAATGTTGTTGTTCTTAAGGCATCCGTAACTACTGGGAGATTCTCAGAAACATTGATGCCTACAATTTCGTCTTTAATATCTTCTAATACATCAAAAGGATTCGTTACAAAGAAATCGGTAAATTTATTAGGTTTTTTCAATTCTTCTGATGACCATACTTCTGTTCTAATAGGATCAAATCCTAGAGTGTTCCAAATTTCTATATTTCCTTCTCTTTCTAATTTAGCAAATGCTAAAACTTCTTTTGCAAGTTCTTGATCTTTACATTGATTTGTAATAGATGTCCCCGTTCCGCCTAATCCTACAGAACGTGGTTGCCCTTTTTCCCATACTGGATTCGGTTTAATAGCCATTTTACCATCTAAGTCCGTCATGTAATCTGTAAATCTTCCCATATACCAAAGTGGCATTGAAACTGCTGCTGCGCCACCTTCATTCATAAAACCATAATATTCTTCAGCATGGTGAAATCCACCAGGTGTAACAACTGCCGTACCTTCTTTTATCATATCTTGTAGAAAAGTAATGGTGTCTTTAAGTTCTGGTGTGTCTAACGTTGGTTCCCCATCAGCTCCTAGGAAATCTGCTCCACGTGATATCAACATAGGGTATATGGACCAAGGGTCACTACTTTCAACTGTTGTCATAGGGACACCTGTTTTTTCTAACACTTGCTTGCCCGCTTTTCTAAAATCATCCCATGTAACAATATCATCTGCATTTACGCCCGCTGCATCTAATATTTCTTGATTATAATACATAACTGAAGCGCCAACGTGGAAGCATATACCATAATACTGGCCTTCTTTTGAATAAATATCCACACGTGATTTAACAATATTATCAAGTTCTGGCTCTATAATACTATTTAAAGGTATCAGCTGTGGCTCACCTTTTAGGTAGTTAGGAAACTTAGAAATTTCTATATCCACGATGTCCGGAGCTCCTACTCCTGATTGTAGTGCAATTAATAGTTTATTATGCAAATCATCATAAGGTAGTACACTATACTTAAGGGCCACTTGTCTATCTGGATTTTGTTCGTTCCATTTTAGCATTACTTTATCATAATATTGTGTGTGAATTTCTTGGAATGTCCATAATTCAAATTCTGTGGCACCTTCTGGTGCTGGTGGCGCAACAACTTCTCCCTGAGGCGCTGCTTCCTCCTTTGGCGTTTCCACCTTACTTCCTCCTGAACAACCTGTTATCATAACTCCTACTAATAAAAAACTCATTAACTTGGTTACCATTTTCTTCATTTCTCTCACTCCCATCTGATTTTTTGCGTTTTAAAGTGCTATTCTTATTACGTTCCATGAAGCCTTATTAAGTAACATTTCTACATCTCCACCCTTAATTTCAGTTTTACCTCTATTATGTGGTTTGACTGGGCTACTAGTAGCCGTGTTAACAGCTTTAAGATCTTCGCATTCTAAAACCAAATGTTCAATCACTCTTCCACTTCCAAAGCTTCTAATATCACAAGTTACAATCATTCCATCTTCTAAGTCACGATTTACTGCAAAGATTGTAATTTCATTATTTTCTTCATTGTACACAGCTGTTGTTTCAAGATAAGATACATCTGTAAAATCTTTTGTATCATATTTTGGCGAAGAAACCGTGGGGTGGAGTGCAACTCCCCTACCATAAACTGATGCATGTAAGTAAGGATAGAAGATACTTTGTTTCCAGGCCACGCCATTATTTTCTGTCATAATAGGTGCAATAACATTTACAAGTTGTGCAAGGCATGCCATTTTAACTCTATCTGCGTGCTTAATAAATGTAATCAGCATACATCCTACTAACAAGGCATCTTCAAACGTATAGATGTCTTCTAACAATACAGGTGCCTTCTGCCATGGCCTATTTGTCATGGTGTCATTATCTGCTTCATCTGAATGGAACCACACATTCCACTCATCAAAACTTAAATTAATATCTTTTTTACTACGTTTTTTAGCTTTAATATAATCACAAGTCGAGATAACGGTCTTAATAAAATGATCCATATCAACTGATTGTGCTAAAAAGTTAGCTGTATTATTATCTCTATTACCATAGTATTGGTGAAGTGATATATAATCTGCTACATCGTATGTGTGGTCTAACGTTACAGCTTCCCACTCTGGAAATGTTGGCATTTGCGCATTAGAGCTCCCACAAGCCACAAGTTCTATGGTTGGATCTATTAGTTTCATAACCTTTCCTGTTTCTAGTGCTAATCTTCCATATTCATGAGCTGTCTTATGTCCTATTTGCCATGGTCCATCCATTTCATTTCCCAAACACCATGTTTTAATCTTGTAAGGATCTTTATAACCATGACTAATTCTCATATCACTGTAGTATGTACCTCCTGGGTGGTTACAATATTCTAATAAGTTAGCTGCCTCTGCAATCCCTCTTGTTCCCAAGTTAACGGCCATCATAACTTCTGTATCCACTTTTTTGGCCCATGCAGCAAATTCATTAATACCTATCTCATTGGTTTCTAGACTTCTCCATGCTAACTCCAGTCTTTTTTTCCTAGATTCTAGGGGACCAACACCATCTTCCCAGTCATATCCTGAGACAAAGTTGCCACCTGGATAACGTACAATAGGCATCTTCAATTCCCTAACCATATCCATAACGTCTTTTCGGAACCCCTGTTCATCCGCTAACGGATGACCTGGTTCATAAATCCCATTGTAAACAGCTCTTCCCTAGTGTTCGATAAAAGAACCATATATTCTTTTATCAATTTTTCCAATGACAGAACCTTTTTCTAGTGATATTTTAGCTTTTTTCACTTTTCTCCCCCTTTTGTTTGAGTATAGTTTTAGATTTTTATAAACTAGTAATTATAACACTTATTAAAGATTAATCACAATTAATTATAGCTAATTGTATATTATTTTTTTATTATCCACCTTAGTTATGTAATATTTATCTATATCCTTAGTTATAATTTACTATTATATGTTGAATGTGTCAATATATTTATTTTTTTACTTATATTATACGTCCTACTATAGTATATGTTTATCGTAAAAAGGCTATGCATAATCAAATTGTGATTATGCATAGCCTTTTTGCTCATTTTAGTGAAATATAATTTCTACATTAATATCTTGATTATGATTCACAAATCCTTTATGAAAAAGAGTTTTATATCCTATATATTGGATCCATATAAAACATTCGGCCACAAAATAGGCTTTACACTATTTTTTATTTGTAATCATTTTTTTAAGATATCCTTCATTTAATAGATGTACGGTTTCAAACTTTCCGTCATAGAATACCGCCCAATTATTAAACACGCATGGCATGTCTTTTGCCTTTTCCAGACTATCCACCTTTACTAAATTTAACTTTATTTCGTTAGCTTTGCAATAAACTTCAATTTCTTTAATACAATTTGGTATGTAAGGGCACTGCAAGCCATAATATATTGTTAGCTCTGTACTTCCTATGCTTTGTTTCTTTGCAGCATCTGTAAAATGAGGCTTAGTACCATCAAACGATAATGTTAAAAGTTCATACTCGTCACCAATAATATCTACAGTTTCAAATCCATGTCTAATCATAAATTTCTTATCTGTAAGAAATGGTTTCTTTTTCTTAGAACTAATAACACAAATCCCTGATTTGTTTTGCTTTTTAGCATCTTCTATACAATAATCTAAAAGCTCTTTTCCATATCCTTTTTTCTTGAAACTACCTGAAACCCATAGGCAGTAAATATAAAGATAGTTATCTCCCAAAACAGGTGTCCATGCTGTTTCAAGAGGAGCATATTCAATGAACACCTTTCCTCTTTCATCTAGTTTTCTAAAAATATGACCTTCAGCAATCCTAGCTTTCAACCATTCCTTTTTTACATCCACACCACATTGATGTTTTTTATCCGCAATTGCACAACAAATATGCTCTTTTTCTAAATTATCCATTGTCATATTTATAAAGCTCATAATCTTGCCTCCCTGCTAAGTAATATTGGTTTATCTGGCTCTTACTTCGTATCTTCATAACCCATTGGGTGGCATCACTGTTGGTAAACAGAACAAATTATTTCATTATTTATCTTAACAACTTTATCTTTTTACCCTAAGGTGGATAACGCACCAGAGGCATACCTTTGCTAATACCTCCTTCTTGGGAAATATTTTTTAAACTGGTTCCCTATTCCTTGCCCTGGCAATGAAGCTAACCTCTTACTTGGCTAATCTTGAGTATCTGTTACTTCTGCTCCTTTAGAAAGGATGTAATCACTCATCCCAGTTTCTACCCACTCAACACCATTTGGTGATGCATTGGAATATAAGACTATTTTATCCTTCTCATCTATAATAATCTTTAAATCAAAGTTCATTTCCCTCGGCTCTAAATACTCATCATACATTTGTTGATAATTGCTATTTCCACTTTCTTTTGCATCTTTAATATACCCCACTGTATCCGGATCTTTATCATAGTTCTTCTCTATAACCTGGTAAAAGAAAGTAGCGTGAACTGTGCCATCTACAACTTCTTCCTCGTAATTCGATATATTAAATTCTAGTAGTTCATAGTAGGGGGAAAAGGTAGCGAAACTCGCTCCTTTCATATAGGCACTTATTTTATCGTAGTTTATATCTTTTTTTATTGCTGCTGTTTCATTAGATGCCTGATTTTCAGAAATTCTCGAATTAAAACCCAGGTCTCCATTTATGGTATTAATATATATTTTATTTTCAAATTTCTTTAACACAAAATCAAGTTCAATTATTTTTTCTTGTATGAGATTTTCCTCTATATAACCTACAACCTTAAAGCTTGCCTGGATAATATCCTTATCTTTTTTTAATTTCAAATCCGTGATTTCACTTTTCGTAAAGTTTTTCTCAAACATGATATAATTAGGAATCTTCCTATTTCTAGTCATGGTATCATACAACTGGGGTGTGAACGTTTCCTTGTAAAAATAATAGAATCCATTTGGCTTTACTTCCTCTGAAGGTATTTTATCACTTTCCCCGTCTAAACTAATGATTGTGCTAAGCTCCCACATCTCCTGCTCAATTTCTTCTTGTTCTTCTTGTGTATAGGATAATTGTGCGTAATAATTTTCTAAAAACCCTTTAATAAGCATCTCTTCTTCTACTGCTAATCTAGTATTAGGTTTTGGATTACTAAGTAGGCCTATAACAGCAACTACTATTACAACAATCCCCACAAGAGTTGCCCAGAACCTAGGCTTTTTGTAGTTTAGGATATTTTTAATTCGCCCCTTTGTATTTTCTCCGCCAAAAGCCAAAGGAGAACCACCCATCATCTTTTTGCTACTAGATAAAGATAAAAGAAAGTGAGAATAATCCTTTTTGATTTCGTTGCCCATTTCTGAGATTACTTTCTCATCACAAGCTAACTCCATATCTTTCCCCATTAAGAGAAATGCAACCCAAACTAAAGGATTAAACCAATGAATCGATGCCGCTATAAAAGAGACAAACTTAATAATATGATCATATCGTTTAATATGGGTTTCTTCATGCTTTATAATATAGGATTGCTCAACCTCAGAAAGGCCAAAAGGAATATATATTTTAGGCCTTAATAGGCCAAATACAAAGGGTGTTTCAATATGATTCACTTCATAGATATTTTCTCTAAAATATTTAGCGGACCTCAATCTTTTAGTTAATTTTCG
This sequence comes from Candidatus Epulonipiscium sp., assembly GCA_012841565.1. The sequence goes on from DUUM01000166.1 coordinate 17,747, forward strand.
TGTATTTATAATACTGTAAATCAGAAGTACTGCAATCCCAATTAACCACAGTAGTTGACCGATTAAAATCCATATCTGAATTGGATTTACACTGGCACCAACAACAGGTATTGGCAATGAATTATTGACGACTCTATCCACAAGTGCAATGCCGCTATGAATCTCTGGGGTTGGTGCATAGACAATATCTGTGGGTACCGCCTTGGTATTCATAGGAATCATACTAAGTGCACTTGAAAAGGAGAATGGCACCAGTAATCTTACTAACACTATTATCCAAAGACTATAAGAATAGATCTTAGGGACCTTTTTCAGAAATAAACGAAGTAATATAACGAACAAAATAACATAAGAGGCTGTCATACTCATATTAATAATTTGCAGAAATATTTTTTCCATAATTAGGCCTCCTTGTGATCATTTATTAGCCGTTCTAATTCTTCTACTTCCTCTACGCTCAGTTTATTCTTTCTTGTAAATGCCGCAATAAATTTAGGCAAAGATCCTTCAAACTTTTCCCTTACAAAAATCTTACTTTGCTCTGCATAGAAGTCTTCTTTTTTTATGACCGAAATAACTGTGCTCTTATTATTATGAAATATTTTCTTACTCTCTAGCCGCTTCAACATTGTATATGTTGTGGATTTCTTCCAGTTAAATTCTACGCTGCACAGTTTTACTAAATCTGGTGATTTAATTGGCTCATTTACCCAAATAAGCTCTGCAAGATTTTCTTCCGCATCCGTTAGTCTATAATCTATCATACAACGCCTCCAGTCTACAGTGTTTAAACCATCTTCTTAACTACAGTTTACACTTTGTAGCCTGATTTGTCAACGTTTTAATTTGAAGACAAAAACAAATTCACCCTGATTCAAATTAAATCGAATTAGCATGTGCCGTGGTTAATCATATTGGATAGTGATTACGGCCACTCAAATGTACCACCCCTGCCATCTTATGTACCATCAAAAGACACCTAATGTACCACTCAATGACATGTTGTTTACCACCCCTACCTCTTGTATAATTAGTATACACACAAT
>DUUM01000167.1 GCA_012841565.1 Candidatus Epulonipiscium sp.
GACTCCTCGTACTCCATTGATTCCAGATACAATGTTAGGGACCGCAGAGGACGAATATACCCTTTTATTACAATTCGGACCAAAAGATATGAAAAAAAGACGATTAATAATAACGAAATGATAGTTATTATCTTTATGAAACCATCTTGAATATTCATCAAACTAATTATATTGTTACATACAAGTAAAATAAAGGTAAAAATTAATACAATAAAGAGTTTGTTTTTTGGCTTACTTAAGTATTTCATTTTGCTAACCACCTATGCATATGTATTTTAAAAGTCATTACAATCGAATAAAATATTATTTATTCAAGAATACTATATCATAAATTGTCAGAATTAGTAATTTAATTCAACAATTCGTCATTTTTTCTTATATTTTCATTAACTTAATAAATTTACAACTAATATTAGTTATTTGACACCACGGATGTTTACCTGTAAAACCCTAATTAAAATTTACATTTTGGGTTAGTAAGATAGCAGTATTATATTTTTCATCTTATATAAAAGATACCCTGATTCAAATTAAATCAGGGTATCTTTCTGTGTTTATTCTCTTTATTGATATTTTATATATATCCCTTGAAGGTCCACATAGTATTCTACTTGTTCCTCTGTTTTCTCCGTATAAATATTAATATTACTAAATACTAACAGTATCGATAAGTCTTCTCCTTCTAAAATCATATTCATATCCTCAAAACTTGCTTCTATTTCCCTATTTTGTTCCGGATATTTGCTTGTTAATCCTAACAGATACCCACTCATATCTTCTTCCATTATGATGCCATCCTCAAGTTTCACTGTGATTTTAGGAATCCCCCTAGATCCGTTAGATATGAAAACCTCATATTTTCCATTTTCCCCTTGGAATGTATTAACACCATTATTTCTTTCACTTGCATCCGTATTTATACTCAAAGAATAATCACTTATATCTATCATTTTTGTCATTAGCTTAATATTCATCGAGATGTACTCTGATTCATCTGGATATAAGCCATAAGTTTTTTCAAATCCAAAAGCTTCTTTAAAAACCTTTTCTTCATTTAAATCTTCTTTAAACCAGCTTGGTGTATTTGTTTTCTCAGCATATGAAATAAAATCTACTGCGTCAGTAATTTCACCTTTTATTGTATTTTCAATTTCACCATCTTTAGCCATTATATTGTTATTTACTAAAATCCCTTGACTGATTAATGTTTTCTCTAGCCGCCTTACCTGGGAATTAAAAGTGATATCTTGATAGCCAATAACCGGCAGTACCCAAATAATTATAATCACAATGGCTGTAATGGCAATTTTTCTATAAGCCCCGTGTTTTAAAAAAACTAATAGCAATACAGATATCATAGCAAAAATCCAAATCATGAGAAAGGAATACTCTGCCGTCTTTAAACCAAATTTGCTCAGCTGAACAAAAAGTGCCCATGCCTCAAATATTAAAATTAATATTCCTGCGAGTGGATATACTCTTTTATAAAACTCTGCTATCTTCGTTTCATGTTTGGCCACCATCATATGTAGCCATATTCCTACTATTACATAACTCGACGCTATCCCCGATAATGCATTAAAAGACACCTCTACTCCTTTTAAGATAACCCTTAGGGACCATATTAAAAGCACCACCGTTAAGGCCATCATAATTGGTATCAAAATATAGTCTAGTAATACAAATACAAACCTTGGCTGTTCTTTGATCCTTTCAATTTCAAGCTCATTTGTATGATCCACTTGTCTGAAATTTGGAAAATATCCTAGGAAAATTGTATAGGTTAAAAACACCACTGCTACACCTAGGTATTGATAAACCCTATAGTTCATCCCTCTATATACTAATGCCTGGAATGCACCAAGTACTCCAGATGTTCCTATCATGATTACCAATCCATAAATAGCAGAAACTGCAAAAGCCCTATGGGTAATAAAAAACGCATCGCTAAAACTATCTACCGATTTAGCTTTTGACATCATATACACAAAAGCTAGTGCACTTACCAATATAGCTGCTGTGGCCCTGCCTAGGGCAATGTTTGATAAATAAGCTGTTTTATTTATTGAAAGCTTTCCTCCATAAAAATATAAAAGCAAAAAGCTTATACTTGCTAGCAAAATACCTGCTATATTTGCTAGCATAAAAAATGATTTTTCCTTGTCAGATTTTATTTCATCCAATACGACCGCTGCCATAGAAAATACGGTGCCTA
>DUUM01000168.1 GCA_012841565.1 Candidatus Epulonipiscium sp.
AAATTCATCTTAAAAGATGCTGACGGGAAATTTGCATCCCTAACAGGTGCCTATACCCTACCAACATTAGGAAGTGAATTTGAACAATCCATTAGTTGCACTTTAAGAGGCACAAAGGGAATTAGCCGAGGTGGTTATCCAAAGCTTAAATACTATACAAATTTTAAACCAGCACAAAAAAATACCCAGTTATATACCTACGATGATAAACATAGCTATTACTTCCGTTTTGAAAAGGAAAATCATCATGCAGGAGAATATCAAAACTATATTGATTATTTTGCAAAAACAATGAATAATAATCAAGTTCCAAAACCAGACTTAAAAGAAGGAATCCATACTTTAGCTGTAATGGAAGCAATGGATCAGTCCATGAAAACCGGGCAACCTGTTAAAGTTAAAAAGATTTTGGAAAGTTACAATATAATTTTATAAACCATAAGGTTAACAAACAAATAAAAGAAATTTGGAGGATTGTATGAAAAAAATATATATCATTCAAGGGCAAGATGAAAACAAAAGAATTTCATTTGCAATAGAGCACTTAGAAAAGAGCTTGGTGAAAACCGGTTATACCGTTCACAAAATGACTGATAAAGAGCTTGGTAATGATTATAGAAGCATTAAAGAAGAAAAAATCTTTGTAGGAGATAGAAAAAATAGTCAATTTATAAAAAAATTAGAAGAACAAGATTTATTATTGTATCACACGGCAACCCCAGAAGGAGAAGGTTTTTATCTAGCATCTTGTGCAGGTAAGTTAACGGTTGTTTCTGGCGGAAGTGACACAGGAGTCCTATATGGCTGTTTGGAACTTTGTGAAAGAATTGAAAAAGAAGGAGCTATGCCAAGAGAAATAGATTTTGGTGATGCGCCTGTAAATAAATTAAGAGGACCTGCTATAGGATTGCAAAAAACTAAATTAGAACCACCACGTCAAACCTATGAATATCCAATCACACCGGACAGGTTCCCATGGTTTTATGATAAACCTTTATGGCAAAAATTCTTAGATATGATGCTAAAAGAACGTTGTAATGTACTTTATATTTGGAGTGGGCATCCTTTTTCATCTTTAATTAAACTAGAGGAATATCCAGAAGCACTAGAAGTAACCGAAGAAGAATTTAAGATGAATGAAGAAGTTTTTGCTTGGTTAACGGAAGAATGTAATAAGAGGGGTATATGGGTAGTATTAAAATTCTACAACATTCATATTCCTTACCCATTTGCAGTGAAACACGGTTTAGATCTTATGCAAAGTAATATTAATCCATTAGTTGCTGACTATACCCGTAAATCAATTGCTGAATTTGTTAGGGCTTATCCTAATATTGGTTTAATGGCTTGTCTTGGAGAAGCACTTAGGGGAACACAAAACAAAATAGATTGGTTTGTGGACACCATATTACCTGGTGTGAAAGATGGAATGGCTTTGGCTGGACTTAAGGAAGAACCACCTGTTATACTAAGGGGACATGACTGCGATCCAAAAGCAACCATGGAGCAAGCAATGAAAGTTTACTCTAATTTATATACCATGTGGAAGTATAATGGAGAAGGGCTGACAACACATTTACCAAGAGGTGAATGGCAAAAGACACATCAAGATTTGAGTGAGTTAGGAAGTACTCATATTATTAATGTGCATATTTTAGCAGACTTAGAACCTTTTAGATTTGGAGCACCATCCTTTATTCAAAAATGTATGCAAGCAAGCAAGTATCGCTTAGGAGGAAATGGACTTCATTTATATCCACTATTTTATTGGGATTGGCCTTATTCGCCAGATAAGGTAGAGCCGCGCCTAGAGCAACTTGATAGGGATTGGATGTGGTTTGAAACATGGTTCCGCTATGCATGGGATCCAGATAGAGATCCAAAACAAGAGCATGATTACTGGATTTCAAGGATTGTTGAGCAATTTGGCTGTACAGAAAAAGGAGCTACTCTCTTATTAGATGCTATGGAAAGCTCAGGAGAATGTGCCCCAAGAATTCTTAGCCGAGTAGGGATTACAGAAGGTAACCGTCAGACCATGAGTTTAGGAATGACTATGAGCCAATTTACCAATGTAAAAAGATACCGCCCAAATCTTCAGCTATGGAAATCTGTTGCAGAGCAAGGTGAGCAACCAGATGACTATATCACAAGAGAATTAAAGGGTGAGCCACACATAGGTGAGACGCCTTATGATATGATAGAAGAAATTAATTATTATAGCAAGCGAGCACTAGAAGCGATACATGAGGCCAAGCCTTATATATCCAAAAACAAAAAAGAGTATGAATATATGGTTACAGATATTGAAGCAATCCATATGATGACTCGTTCTTATAGCTTGAAATTAGAAGCAGCTATGGAAGTTTTAAGATACAAATACACCATGGATGAAGATTTATTAGGAGATGTAAATCTCTTAGAAAAAGCATCTGTTTTAATGGAAGAAAGTCTTGAAATATACAAGGAACTTGCTAATTTAACAGAGAAAACATATCTCTATGCAAATAGTATGCAAACACCACAAAGACAGATTCCATTTAAAAATGGTGAAACTTATGGGCACTGGACACAATGCTTGCCTGAATATGAACTAGAACTAGCAAATTTTAAAAAGCATGTGGAAGACATTAAAAAAGGTATAGTGCCAAAAGAAAATGAAGGCGGAGAAGATATTGAGCCATTACCTTCCTCTCCATTTAAACTATTGTCAGATAGCTGTGAAACTTATACAGTAGAAACTAAAAACACGATCTTTACAGACTGTGATTGGGCTATTGAAAACTGCGCAGCAGAATTAGTCGGCCTTACAGGAGTAAGATTTGGTTTAGGAGAGGCAATAGAAAAAGGCATTACCGTTAAACTAGAACTAGAAGAAGATGCTCAAATTTTAATTGGCTATATGAATGCTAAAGGTGTTGAGTGGCTACAAGTTCCAGATTTAGAAACTAACACTCATGCAGATGATAGGGGTGGTCTAGACGTAGTTATTGCAAATGCAATGAAAGTAACTTCGTCCCCATCTATCAATATACATGCTTTCCAATATGAAAAAGGGATCCATGAGATTTACCTTGGAACAGGGGCATATGTAATTGCTGGAGTAATTCCTAAAGATGTGAAAATGACTACTCGTAATGCAGATTTAGTAGGAGAAAGTCTACAGTCTTTGGATTGGCTATACGAATAAAAAATAAGTTAGATGATGAATTATTAACAAGCACGCTATAAATGCGTGCTTGTAATTTTCGTTAAAAGGGAGGGCCTCGTATTGAAAAAAATTACCCTTACACAAAAGGTAATTCTTATCTTTTTAATTGTGATTATTCCTATTACAATTTTACTTTCTTTAAGTACGGATCGCAGCAAAAATGTCATTAGAGAAGAAGTCTCCAAATCTAATAGCAATTTATTAACTATCTATATGAATAAGATTGATGAGGATTTAGAGTCAATAGAGACTTATCTATACAAAATGATTTCATCTCATTCACATATTTATACGGATGATTACAAAGCTAAAAACTATTCAGATTATATTTTATCCCTTTTATCTTTTAAAAAACAACTGTTAGATGATAGTTATTTATATCCTTTTGTGGATTTGTTTTTTATTTATGATGCTGAAAGTAATGAAATTATTGAAACATCAAATATTCTTAACAATGACCTGACAGGGGGAAATACCCTGAAAGACTTGGTTATTGATAAAGGACCTATTCCATGGACGGTTATTTATAAAGCAGACAGCTGGTTACTTATTAAAATGATGAATATTAATCAAACACTTTACTTAGGAAGTTGTTTCCGCATTAATAAGATCATGCCTGAAGATATGACTTTTAGTGAAGGGGCACTTGTTGGTATTATGGATGACAATGGGATGCTATTAGCAGGAGATAAATCTATTCGAGAAGTGTTATTATCTAAAAACAAGAAAGATAACAGTGAAGATTTTGATGTAGCCCATGATGAGGATTTAACAGCTTTTTTATTAACCACCGCAGCGTCTCAAGATTCCCCCCTAACACTGATGTTGGCCTATCCGGAAGAAGGAATGCTTAGGGCATTACATGAAATACAAAGAATGCAATACTTAGCCCCAGTTTTAATTATACTAACTTTATTGCTTTATATATATTTATTAAAAACTACACTTATCAAACCTATTAATATTATTGAAAAATCAATGAAATCCATTGGGGCAGGAAAATGGGAAACAAGAATAGAGGAAGATTGGTCAGAAGAATTTTTAAATATTGCTGAGGGATTTAATGAAATGGTAGACCATATTCATTCCTTAAAAATTGCTATGTATGATGAGAAAATTAAGGTGCAAAAAGCTGAATATCGTTATTTACAGATGCAGATTAACCCACATTTTTATATGAATACCCTTAACGTAATTTATAATATGGCGGCATTAAAAGATTATGAGCAAGTGCAGAAACTATCGATCTATCTGAGCAATCATTTTAGGTATATTATGAAAAGCTCACAAAAGCTTACTATTTTAAATGATGAAATTGAGCATACTAAAAACTACTTAGAAATCCATAAAGTGCGATT
>DUUM01000169.1 GCA_012841565.1 Candidatus Epulonipiscium sp.
AGGTTGGGAACTGGCTATAGGGCATTTAGTTATTGGCCTATTATTTTGTATTACCCTTATTGGCATTCCTTTTGGGATGCAACACTTTAAGCTTGCCCGTTTAGCCTTACTACCTTTTGGGGCACGGATTGGTTAGGCAAGAAGATTTAACTTCTTATCATAAAAAAGCAAGCCACAGATAATTAATTGTCTGTGGCTTGCTTTTTTATCTATAATAATCCCTTGTATTGTCTACGCCCATATAATATCCTATGAATTTGAACTGTATCATGGCTAATAACATAAAAAACAATATAACTTTTCACCACCAATGTTCGATAGCTTCTGACTTTAAGTTGTAAGTCCCTTACTAGAGGACATCTGTTTGGCATTTCTGATAAACTTTCAGTTTTTTCTACTATTAAGTCGTAATATTCCAGTGCTGCTTGTGGTGATAATGTATTTAAATAATCAATAATTTCTTTAAAGTCATTTTGCGTTGCATTTGTTTTGCAAATGAAGAGAAATCAATACCCTCTGCCCCATGGTTTATTTCCGCTTCGGCTTCCGCTAATTTGGCATATAATTCTAGTTGTGCCTGCTGTTTTTCATAGGTCTCAATACTCATAACAACCATATCTCCTATCCCATTTTTGGTAATAAAAATTGGCTCACGGCTAGTCTTGCAAAACTCCGATATTGCATTAGAATTATTTCTAAGATCTGATATAGGTCTAATATTTGGCATAATAATCTCACTTTTCTTCTATCAATATTCACGTTCTTATTATATCATAATTATGATATAATATCACTAATAAATTCCTGCAATGATTCCCCCCCATTGCCATTTAACCTCCAAAGGGCAATATTATAATCTCCCATCTCCTTTACAGTCTCCACCCAAAAACTTAAGGTTTCCCCATCAGCAAACCAAAGCTCATGTCCTAATTGGTCTGCATCTACGTACTCATAATAAAGACATTGGCTTTTTTCATCACGGGTGGGAGTGGCCCCATAAGCATCCATGCGCTCAATAGCCTCTTGCTCCGTAACAGCAGTAACTTCCCCATTTTCTGCCCAATCAAAACCACCTGTTGCAAAGGCAAAGCCTTTTTCACCTGGGAGAGGCTGCATCTTTTCTACTAGCTCTATAATAAAGGCTTGATCTGCTTTAGGGCCTGGCTTTGTGCCTAAGCCGTAAAGGTTGTAACACATCATTATATAGTCAGGTCCTAAAGGGAAATCTAAATCATCTCCTAGAAAGGATGGCTCAAGGACAACACGCATCTTAAGGTTTTTATCTTTTAACCCTTCATGTAATTGCTCACAATAGTCAATAAATAATTCCCAAAGTTTCTTATCTGCTTTCATTCTTTCATAATCAATTTCAATTCCATCATATCCACCTTCTAGGGCCATGGTAATAATTTCATTGATATGACTTTCAAGCTTGTTTTCATCTAAAAACAGACTATAAAGTAATTCTGTATCTTTTAAAGTGGATGTGCCATCTAAGTTAATCTTATCATTTACAATGGATAAATAATGGGTATACCCTTCCCCATTATTAAAGCCCTTTTTCACCCGGTCAAAGTTGTTTGTTACCTCTTGGGGGATAAAAAGACTGTTGTCACTATCAAAATAGGCAGCAAAATAGCATATTTCATCTATATGGTCTTTTAATACTTCCATTTCCTTTTCCATATTGTCATGGTCCCAATATACATTCCATACAGATACCCTTGAAGGTTTAGTTAGTTCTTCATGTACCTCAGCATCTCTAGCTTCTTCCACTAGGGCTGATGAGCAGGATATTAACAGTATCGATAACAACCAGGTCAACCATAATAATCTTAACCTTTTTCTCATTTTAGCCACCCCGTATGTTTTATCTTATAGCTTAAAAGTTTTTAACAAACCAACCAATCAGACGATCCCACTGTGATTTTAAAACAGCCATCACTTTTTCAAGTTTTTTTAACCGGTTATCATATAATATTATTTCCTCTCTTGCTTGGGTAATGACAAGTTTTTCAAAAACCCCATCATATACATCATCTGCTAAATTCCTTTGGCTATACCCATAGCCGCTAAAGGCGGATTCTAAATAAACAGAGCCTTCCCCTATTTCATTTAGCATTATTTTGTTTTCAATTGGTTTTTCATCTAAAGAAATCCTTATTTGATTCCCCACTACTTCCACCTCTAAAAGACGGTTTCCCCTTTTAGATAATGCAATAGGCGGGATATATTCCTCGGCCCCTTCCTCAATCGATGGGACTGTTAATTTCTTTTTTTCTATTAATAATGTATTTAATTC
>DUUM01000170.1 GCA_012841565.1 Candidatus Epulonipiscium sp.
ATCAAATCACGGTCGGTTAAACGTTTTAGTGCTTCATAATATGCACGTTGCTTAATGTTGAGAAATTTGACTAACTTTCGCTTGTTTACTGTGTTTAATGCAATCGAGCCTGATTTCGTCATGAGTGTGCCTAGATACAAGAGCATTCTAAAATCAGTTGCGCCTAAATCTAAAGCCCATGATAGATTATCGGTGGTTCTTATCGAGAAGAATGATTCTTCATGGCTGAACGTAACAATTTCACCTGTTTCTTGGTCTATATACTGTTTAGCAGCCATGTGTTTCTCTTTTTTTGTTATTTAATTCGTTTAATTTATCTTGGTATGCTTCGTGAGCTTCTAATTCTGTGGGGAAAGAGCCTAAATGCTTTCGTTTACCGTTTGCAGTTATTCGAGCATGCCATTTATTCCTTGCCTTGTTAAAAGATACGCCCCTATGCTTACTTGTGTGGTTTGGTTTATAGTCATCTGGATTAAACGATCCATTTTTTATTTTGGATAAGGCTAACTGGTAGGCGAGGACAGCATCTTCCTCAGTATGAAATAACCCTAAGTAAACTCTCACCCCATCCATCTGTATAAGGGCTACCCATTTTTCGTCTGACTTGCGAAAGCTTACACCCCTGTAATTACTCGACTGGTTAGGCTTATAGTCTTCTATGTTGAAAGTATTACTTTTTATTTTCATTAACGCCATCTGATACGCCTCGGCAGCATCTACCTCAGTGGAAAAGAGCCCAAGTCGGATAGGCACGCCTTCAAATCTTATTTTAGCCCCCCATTTTAAACTTGTTTTATCCCACGATACCCCAATATAAGCAGAGCTATGTCTTTTTTTGTCAGATTTAAAACATATAGTGCAATTCTCCCTATTCGTTACGATTCTCAAATTTTCAACTCTATCATCTGATTTATCTCCATTGATATGATCGACAACTAACTTGTGACCGTCAGGCTCATGTTCTAAAAACGTCATCGCTACTATCTGGGAAAACGTAAAATTCCTACCAATGCCATCCCCCCTCAATGTAGTCTGCCTGTATCCATCTTTATTAAGACTCCCTTTTATCACCCTACCTTTATAAAACCGCTTCCTGCCATTACTGTAAATTACTGTTCTATCCAAACTCTTAATTCCTCCTAAGTTACTCGCTTGGTAATACCCCTCATAGTTAAGAACATCACGCCACTCCTCTACTTTTTTATTTTTCATTTATCCTTTCTTTTTATAAATATCTTGAGTGTCCTTCCTTCGTCTTGTACACTTATTTTCACTTCGTTACGGTCATCCCAACTAACGTAAGACCTCCCGTTCTCATCTATCACCTCTACTCTGGTGCAATTCTTTACTTTTTCCATTGGAATATTATTCTATTATTATTATCTATTACTTCTATTGAGCTTATATCTTGCCAAACTGCGAAAAACGGTTTATACTTTTCCAGTAGCGATTCCTTTACCTCCACCATTATCTCATCCACTGTTTTCTCTGTGCCATCCTCTTTCAATTGCTCTATATCGGCACTTCCACCGAAGGATGCTTTTTTAGAGTTGTGGAAGGTTACTGTGTAGTTGTACTTCATATTAAAATAGTTTTTTGTTATTTTTAGCTTCTTGTATTCTGTTGGTGGCAATGTTGAAGTAGCCCTCGTCTAATTCCATTCCGATAAAATTCCTGTTAGTATTTACGCAAGCTACCCCTGTGCTTCCGCTTCCCATTGTATTATCCAAAACCATATCGCCTTCGTTGGTGTAGGTTTTGATAAGGTATTTGAGCAACTCCAATGGTTTTTCGGTTGGGTGTAGTTTATCTTTCCTATTTGCATTACTTACTTCTATTATTGAAGTTGGGTAGTATTCATTATTTTCCACTACACTATTTTTAAACTTTCCATAATTACTTGTGTGCTTCCCAGTTTCGGTTGTTATTCCTTTCTTTCTTACTTTTC
>DUUM01000171.1 GCA_012841565.1 Candidatus Epulonipiscium sp.
ATACCATTACTTACAATGTCAATAAAGAAAGTTATATAAAAGGAGGAAATATGATGGAAGGAAGAAAAATAATTGCTAAAATAGTAGCAGTATTAATGATGGTAACATGGATTCCAGTATTTGCGGCATCAACAAATGGTGTTGACAAAATTGTTACAGTAAGGGAAGGCGCAACAATTGAGTCAGCCTTAGCGCCGGAACTTGGTATTGAACTTAAAGACAAGCTATCACAGGGCCAACAATTTTATCTTAAATTAGAAAATGCAGAGTGGAACCAAGATATTGTTACCCAACTAGGGGTAAATTCAGACTTTATATTTGAACGAGAGAGCAAATCTAGGTTAATGGTTGAGGCTAAAATTAATCTATTAGCTAACCAAGTACCTTATAAGATTCCGTTAATAGCAAAAATAACAGGTGACCAGGCTACTGTAGAGATAATTTCTAATGAAACAGTGGTAACAAGTGGAAAGTATACATTTGCCAAATCTAAAGATTCCCAAAGTATGGTATCAGTAGATGATCCGAAGATTATTGCATCTGTAGGCGAATTAAGTGAAATAAGCATTGAAGAGGAATATACTAGAGCATTTAAAAGTAATTCAATACAAACAGTAACCATTGAATTAAGTACTACAGGATTTGTATTTAACTACAGCAACGGCCATATCATAGCTGATGCTGCTCAAGGAAAAAGAGCTTACCAAGGTAAGAAATTTGATGCAAAAATTATAGATCCTACTAGATTAGAAGTAGAAATCCCAGCAAATAGCTTAAATGAAACCCAAAAAGGAGCTTTAGATATTGCAGGGATTGAAATAAAAGCAACAAATAATGCAGTTTATGGAGATATTAAAGCAATTATAAGTGGGGACCTGAATGATTCAGAAGAATTAGTTGTTGCAAGATATGGTGATTATGCAACAGAGCTTAAAGTTGATGATGACTATCAAGCAATGGTAGGGCAACCATTAAAAGATGTAGAATTTACACTAGGTGAAATCGTTCCAGATTCATTTAATGGGACAAGGGAAACGACATTTGCATTTTCAAAGGATATTGAAATTGTAAGTGTAAGTATTATTAAATCTGAAGGTCTTCAAACAGGAGCAGTCAACCCGGCTATAACCATTGAACAAAAAGATGGTATCAATACAAATAGCTTTAAGATGGCTGGTGTAATGGCAGACAACACTAAAAATACAAAATTAACCTTTAAAGCAACATTAAAAGTACCAGCTTCCTTTGATAATGAAACAATTAATATTACAGCAGAAGGCCGATCGCTAGAAAATAAAAAAGAAGCAATCCTAGCCCAAGTACAAGAGCCAGTAGAAGTTGATATAAGCCCTATAACAGCAAAAGTAGGATTAGCCCAACAAGAAGGCGGAAAGATTGTACTGACAGAAACGGTTAAGGGACAACTTTTACCAGGAAAGATCTTTTTAGCTTTTGATGATGAAGATATCCAGTATACAAAAGCTCCAGAAGTTACAGTAATAGAAGGAAATATCCGAGTAGATGCAGAGGCTAAAATAATCACAGGTGGCCTAGAAGTTATGATTAATGGTAAAAGTACTAAAGCTTCCACAATTGAAATAAGTGGTGG
>DUUM01000172.1 GCA_012841565.1 Candidatus Epulonipiscium sp.
ACAAGTTCCTCTTTTTCGCCATCTGCCATTTTCTCATACTCTTCATAGCTAACCCCATAAGTGGTTATAAACTTTCTAAATTCTAAATTGTCCATAATACCCCTCCCTTTTACCACATTATACTCTAATATAAAAGAAAGGGGTATATCAAGTCTTAGGCTGCACTTATTGCATCATCAATTTGTACTTTCTTAAAGAAATCTTCTGCCAACGAAGGTGTTATTTCTTCATCTTCTGTATCAATGAAAGTGTAAAATCTTCCTAAGCTATCATGTTCTAATGCTGTGATAGTTACGCTATCAGTTGAATAGTTGATATTATCCTCCGATTGGGTAACAGTTTCTTGAATAGGCTCTGTTTTACAATATAAAAACCATATCAATTCTTTAGCTCCGCCTGTTTTCTCAACCGTCCATCCAATAGCAAAGGGTTTTGGTTCGTCTTTTGATGTTCCACTTTCCACCCCACCTGTAACTGTTTTTCCCTCCATATACCTTCTCCATTTTGAAGGTAGCTTGTTTTGATTTACTGATATTTGGTACGAATTTACTCTTGAAGTGGAGTGCGATACCTTTCCGTCACCGTAAAGTCGACCTTGTGAAATTTGAGGGTTTCTTCCCACTTCCATAGCACCTGGTATATGCTCTGGTTTTCCAAATACTAATTCGCCCTCTTCGGACTCTGTAATTTCTGCAAAATGCAGACCTTCTACATTTATTTTAAATTCCATTCTTCAATACCTCACTTTCTACGTAATTAAATATTAGCACCTTATGGTATAACTGTTCTGTTTCGGATAATTTCTCTATGTCGTCACTCCCGTCAAAGTACCTAAATTTAGCGCCTGCAAGTAAAGCTTTAACCTCACTTACGGTACTTGAATAATCTGCTTTCTTGCTAAACAAATCTACTTGTAGTGCCCCGCCACTTCTATTAGGTTTCCCATCACCATACATCAAGTTGCCTTCATTGAAAAAGTGATAAGACATAACCATTTGGCTTGTTCCGAACTGTGGCCTTTTTAAAAAAGTCGTTGGTATATTTAAAGCTTTTAAGGTGCTGTATACTGCCATTACCATTTAATCACCAACCTTTGATAGCTCTGCATCAATAACAGCTTGTATTTCTTGCTCTGCTTCTTGCAGTGCTTTATCCATAAAGTGAGTTGCACCAGTGTTGTAATTTCCATCATTTACGATATGCCACAATGTGCCAGTTTTCTTACCACCTTGAATTTTTGTAACTTTATCTCCGAATGAATCTTTGACAGTTCTAATACTTACATCATCGGCCATGTGTTTGTGGTTTGCATCTTTTGTTTTAGTTCTTAATCTGTTCAGTTGACCTACCACTCTAGCTTTAATGATTTTAGCGGATTCTTTTTGTATTTCCTCGCCCGCCATTTTGCAATCTGTTTCTAACCTACCTAGAAATAATTCAAGTTTATCGGAGTCGGTATAGTTCATACTCATGCTCATAAAATCACCTGCTTTTTAATCGTTGCTATAAGCATATAATCTCGGTTATCTTTAAGTTCTTCGTAGCCTACAATATTGTAAATAACATCTTCGTGCCTTATAAACACAGTTTCGTTTATGTCACTTCTGTATCTGATAATGAAATTAACTTGTATGATATTATGCTCTGCTCCTAGGGCTATATTCTCCTTACCTAGTAACTTTACTCTCTTAGCCCATATATTAGTTATGGTTGGGTCGTAACTAGGCTCTAAGTCCTCGAAAGGACCATCCTGTGCCACCTCCACCATGAAATCTATCTTAGTATTGAGTTCTGCTATTTTCATATGCTCAACTCCATTTGTAACTGTTGGATAAGAGTTCGTATCCCGAATGGTTGTTCTTTAACCTCTTTACTTGTTATTTCTCTATTGTCATACCAGTTTTTCACTAGCATACAGACACATAACCCATATCTATGCTTGTTATAATCTTTAGATATACCTGCTTCTTTCAAATATTCCTCTGCCCCTAGTTGTAGCATTGTGATAAAACTATTTTCTAAATCTCCATCTACCTTAATAAACATCTTTATTTCTTCTAGTGTCATATTGCACCACCTTTAAAAAAGTAGCCCCGTAGGGCCACTCTGTTTATTCTGCTGGAATTGTTAATTCTAAGTGAATCATTGCGCCTGTATCTACTTTTTGAGTATCGAAACGCTCAATAACTCTCATAAACGTTGCATTCTTAGTAAATCCTGCTTCTTTAGATACTGCCATTTCATAAGCGCCTCTATCGAAGAAAGCTAAGAACTCTTCCATATCACCCACAAAGAATGTCAATTTGACACCTGTGCTCTTTAATACGGCATTTGATAATGCAACAACTTCCCTACCTTTAAATAGCTTTTTTGTTTTATCCGCTAGTGATTCTGTGAGTAGCGGCCTGCCGTTCCCATCAACAAGATTATCTAAGTAATCAAAACCATCTTGATTGGTGATAATGATAGCTGTTGCAGAGATAGCTGGGTCTAATTCTTTGTTAAGCATAGTAATAATATCCTTATATCCTGTTCCCGTTTTCTTTGTTGCAGTTTTGAGTTGTGCAATTATATTTGTATTTTCCGTTCTTACTGCCTTTTTAGCAAAACGTCTACCAATAAAGTTAGTAAGATTAGCTGTTTCGTCTTGAAGCAATGTGTTTGAAATCGGAATAAGATCTCCATAATCAGTTAACTTCCACTTAACTTGTCCGAACCGAATATCGCTCTGGGTAATTTCTTCTAGCTCATCAAAGTTTACAAGTTCGTCATCCGCTCCCACCTCAAGCGGCATAGAGCCAGCCAAAGTCCCAACTGGGATAACGTTACAGTACGCTTTAAGTGGGGTAAGCTCCCTTTTAAGTTCTTCAATTTGCGTTCTCTGGTCCTCTGGTACTAAGTATCCGCCTTGCTCTCCCACATGTTCAATTTGACCTGTTTCAGCAAGCGCCATTTCTGCATCTGTCATAGGTTTTCCTAATAGTGCCTTGTTGAAAGCTACTGTATGGTTAGGTTTTGCCTTAGGAGCAACTGGCGTACCTGTGAAATTCTCTGCTTCAACTCTTTCAAGTTCTTCTTGAACCTCAATCTTATTTCTAAGTTCAGTTAACTCGCCTAGTTTTGCATGCGCTTCTGCTGTTTTACCTTCTTTTTGGTACACCACAATCGTATTTTTAAGTGCATCTAATTCTTTACGCATTTCTGTTGATAATTTCATATTATTTCTCCTCCTTGGAATTGAAAGAAATTACATCTGCTAATGCTAGTGCAATTTCAATCTCATTGTTTAAGTTGTTATTTATTTTCTTATTAAATATCGTAAACTCTACGTTCGGACTTTCTTTTGGTGCGGTTGAGAAATTGAAAGGTTTAATTCCAGTTATTTTTTCAACTCTTAGGTTCTTCGGCAAATTCTTATACTTATCTAGCAAGTTGCTATCACATGCCACCGCCCCTAAACTGTCAGTTACGGTTACATTAAAGTATTCTGCCATATTATCACCATGTAGCCATGTTTCTTCGTTGAGTAGTTGGTTAATGGTTTCAATCTCAACTCCATCTTTCAAATGCCTTTTATAAGCATTTAAAATACCTTCCTGCATACGGTCTAGATCATCAGCCATCTTCCTGTGCTCATCGGCATTCCCGTATAACGAGTTAATAGGCTTGTGAATCATCACCAAACTGTCACTAGGAATAACTATCTCACTGCAACCCATCAATATTACACTTGCGATACTAGCCGCAATCCCATCAACGTGACCCGTTGTTTTTCCATCGTGCCTTTGTAGCATATGAGAAATAGCAAGGCCTGCACTAACATGACCACCTCCACTATTGATATACACATCTATATCTTTACCTTTAACACCATCAAGCATCTCTTTAATGTTGCTAGGGAATACATCTTCTGTTTCATCCCAGTAGTAGCCTTTCCAGCTATCATCTACGATATCTCCATAGATATATAATTCTGCTGTGGTATCTGTTTGATTTTTTAAGTTATAGAAACTCATCTATTCACCCCCTTTCCCTTAACCAGTTAAACTCAAATCCCACAATTTTAATGCCTTTAGCATGTCTGTGTTCTAAGTTTTCATCGTAAACATCTTTGTAATATTCTAGTTTTTTCTTCAAATTAACTGCAGGGTTAATAATCAACTCTGGCTCCACGAACCCTGGCATCTCAATAGATAGGCCTAACGGTAAATCACACTCAAGTGCCTTTTCTATTATTCTTTCTAGGTGATTCATATCTTCGAGCTTCATTTATTCACCCTCTTTCTTGTATTGGTTACCCACTTGCGTTACTGGAATGTAGTTACCGTTTACCATAAGCACATCCCCACCTAATTCCTCTTGTTGGTCTAATATCTTCCTAGCTTCGTTAGGTGTATAAATGCCATTATTAACATACCTCGCCAAACATTCAGCTTGCGTTTTCAAGTCTCCACGCAAGATACTACTAACATTAAATTTAAAGTGTAGTCCTTCTTTTCTCTCATTGTTGGTTAATAACTTGTAATTCAATTCTTCTTCGTACTGTTTTAAGATAAACAAAAGAGTATCTACATAAAAGCTAAGATTTTGCATCTCACTATTACTGTAACTACTCTTTTCATAATTGTTTATATGGTTTGGTTTGATTCCAAATGCTGCCGCTATCTGTAATGCGCTATACTTCCTTAACTCAAAGTACTGGCTGTCAGTTAGTTTTAAATCTAGTGGTGTAAGCTTCATGCCTAGTGGTATAGGAACTATTTTACCTGCATTATCTTGGCCCATTGCGTGTTCTTCTATTGTGGCCACTAACGTTTTTCTTTTTGCTTGGTCTAAATCTCCGACATACTCGAGGACTGCTCTAGCTGTTAGCCCTTTTTCATTTAGGTTGTTTAGGAAAGCCTGACTAGCTTTGTTGCCCTTCATGGTACTTGCTAATATATCTTGAATAGATAAGCCTAGTATTCCATCTCTGCTAACTCCACCTTTTAAGTGTATAATCTCACTTTGATGGAATAAGAATTTTTGTTGTGTTTTCGGGTTTGTGTATTCGTAGAACAACTTTTCTTCACTACTAAATAAATTGACATCATCTATGATAACTTTAACATTATCATTTTCTAGTACCCATAAATCTGCTACACTAGCCCCTTTGTATCTCAGCCATATATAAGCATTACCGTAATGGTTACGGTTAAATTCAACCAGTGACTTAAATGTAGAAGGTGACATATGAGGGTTTGGTCTATATTTAAACAAATTATAAGCTTCATGATCTTTAACTCTAACTGTACCTTTATCTGTATCTTGCAATAAATCTATATTTAACTTACCAATACTTTCAGATAACATCTTAATACAAGTGAAATATGTTACCTCTGATAGATTTTCACCATTTCCACCACTTAACCCAAACATTGCGTTTATTTCTTGCAATCCTATGTCACTTGTGGTTTGCTCTTGTACTTCGTTTCTAGCAAGGTCTTTCTTGACATAGTTGTATGCCATTTTTCGCACTATTCCCACGTTACTCACCTCCATTCTTTTTATCAAACATACTCATAAAGCTATCAACTTCCGCATTTACATCATATTCACTTACTGATTTATTCATAAAGTATATTTTCCAAGCATCTAAGATAGCATCAACTGGGTCAATCCTATTTTCTTCACTTAACTTATCAACTTTGATTTCTCCGAAACTATTTTTAGTAGTATGAGCATTAATAATTGACCATACTAATAGCGCATTATTCTTGTTATACAATAATTGGTTAGCTTTGACTGAAAGTTGGAAATCCACCGTTGCATCATTTAAACTTCTAGCCGATTGTAATACCTCTGTAAGAGGGCATCCTATAAACTCTAAATCTGCTAGGAATGCACTTGCATTATGATTGTCATATCCACATTCGGTAATGTTAATCTCATACTTATCTATTAGTTCTTTAAGATAGTTAACGATGAACTTATAGTCTGTTTTAACTCCAAATGCCCCAGAAGTTAGGGTTAATAAACCATCGTTCGCCCAAAGTCTGTAAGGCACATCATCTGTACGTTCGTGTTCCATTAGTCGCAACTCTGGCATAAATGAATGTGAGTGTATGAATATCTTGCCATTATCCAGTTCAAATAATAAAGCTATACTAGTTAAGTCACCACCACTCGAAAGGTCAAAGCCTAAGTAACAATCTCTGCCCTTTACATCTTCAAGTGTCATTTCGCTTTCGCATAACTTAAACTTATCTAAATCAATAAGGGCTCCTGCTTTCCAAGCTACCCACATATTAAGCCATTTCGTCATGAAATCTAAGAGATCAGTACCACCTTTTTCCTTTACTTCAACTGCGACTTCACTCATTTTCCTAACTTCATCCATGTTAATGGTGTTATCCCGATTAAAAAGTAAAAGCGGATTAGATTTCGCCCAGTTCTTGTAATCCCACATATCATCCTCGGGATCCATTTCAGTTATAAATACAAATTGACTTTCTTTTATTACTAAGCCTCTTAGTATTCTCTTGCAAAACTCATAGTGTTCGTAACAAAAACCGTTTAGGTCAAACCCAGCGGTTGTGATTGCAAGTAGTAATGCGCTATTTACCCTACGTTGACCCCCTAGGAGTAGCCTGTAAGTTTGATTGTTTGGATGCGCATGTAATTCATCGGGTATCGCCAAGATAGTTCTAAATCCATCTAGCGACTTTGTATCCCTACCTACCGCAACTATTCTAGTACCAGTTACTTTGCTTGTTATGGTATTCTTACTTTCAGTTATTTTATATAACTCCGATAAATCTTCATCGGCTTTTATAAATTTGGCAACTTCATTCCATACAATCTTAGCCTGGTCTTGCTTAGTAGCGGCACATATAATTAAACCCTCTTTGTAATCACTAAACCCTGCATCCTCATTCGCTTTAGTACCCGACAAAAAAGACTTACCATTCTGTCTACCCAATTGAATGTAAGCCTCTCTAAATCTATTATATTTAGTTCTTTTTTGTTTCCATCCAGCTAATGACCCTAGTATGAATTCTTGAAATCCATATGTTTGTAGCTGTTGGGGTTCGTCACCTTCTAGAATAGTTAGTTCATTTGCAAGACTAATCGACTTCTCTGCTAAATCTACATGAAATTTATAATCAAAGTCTTTATTCTTCGATTTCTTCAAATCTTCTAAGTGCCTTTTACATGCCAAGATTTCAGATTCGCCTGCTACTTTTTTACCAGCAACTACAAGCTTGGCATATTCAGTAGTGCGGTCTACTTTCTTGGCCACGTTTTGCACCCCCTATATATATTTAAGAAACTTGTTTGTTGGTTTGTCTCCCGGTTGCCTAATTGCAATCTTAGCCCTAGCGGCAGGTGTTAACCCAAACTCAATACCTATTTTACGCATTAGATCACTATATTTTATTTGTGCCTTAACCGCTGGATGCTCAATATTATTAGTAGCACCGCCTTTGTTGGTGTACTCCATAAACATACCTTCACTTTCTATCGTTTCCGTAGCCAGTAAATACTTAGAATAGGCATCACAATAGATTGCTAAAATTGATATGTCCACATTCGTCAAGAGTTCCAATTCTTCAAGTTCTGTTGCTATGCGCTCCCATTCTTCAAGCGCATTTTCGTCTAGCCAATTAGGTGCTCTTATGTTATCCGTGTTAGGTTTTAATTTTTCCTCATTGGCTTGCCTTCTTTTTATTTCAGCCTTAGTTAAATTGTTAGGATTGCCTTTTGCCATCTGTATGTTGATTGGAATAGCCTTTTTACTCACTTAATCACCCCTTTCATTTTACAAGCAAAATAGCCAACCTAGACTATGCTAAGTTGACCGTTTTCACTCTCTATATATCCATTACCTTTTTTAGAGTTACACTCCATGCAAGCTAACCCTATGTTGCCCCATGTATGAGTACCGCCTTTTGAAACTGGGATTATATGTTCTATGCTCGGATATTTATCCTTTGCAATAAAAAACCCCTCTTTTGTTGTTGCGCAATCATTGTAATTACATCGCTCTCCACATATGTAACATATGCCTTTGTATTTCTTGTAAACCTTAGGTAATGTTATCGAACTATCATATTCGCCATTTTCCATTAGTTTTTTCCCTCTTTTTTTATCACTCTTTTTTGAATATACATTTTTTTGTTTTTTTCTACATTCGTCCGAACAAAATACATGACTTTTTTTGTATTTTGTTTTAAACGTCACGCCACAATATTTACAGGTTACCGTTTTTTGTTTATATTTTTCAATCCTGCTAACCCTTAGTTTTTCTAATACCTCTAATCTTTTTCTTTCCTCATACTCGTTTTCGCAATTATTACTACAAAAATCAGAAAACCCTTTTACAATCTTCTTTCCGCAACCTTTGCATTCTTTCGTGTTATATTCTCTTTCGCAAGCACTGTCGCAAAACTCATCGTTACAGTCCCAGCTTATTTCCCTTTGGCATTGCAGGCATTCTTTTTTCTTACCTCTGCACCTCGGGCAACCAGGGTTTCCTTTTCTCGCTCTATCCGATAACGTGGTCGTTCTTACTCCCCACTCATGCCCGCACTCTTGGCACCGTACATCCGTAATTTCTCTGCCATTAATATATTTCCCTATTATTCTTATTCTACAAACATATATACTGTCCCACATCTCGTGCATGTGAGCTAATTTGTTAACATTGCCTTTGGCCGCTTCTTTTGCCGAGCATGTTTGTGAGCAATATTTATTTGGTTTATATATATTTCTAACTTCAAACATTCTCCCGCAATGCTCGCAAACCTTTTCTCTTGACTCTTTACCCATACCTATCACCTCACTTATATTATATCACACTTTGTAATACTTTTGAATACTTTTAGCCACTTATTGATACTTTGTGTTATAATGTTTATGAGGTGATAAATGTGGGCAAAATTAAAACATCCATTAGTCTTGATAAAGAAGTGTACGATCAAATCAAAAAACTAGGAGACAAGGAAGATAGGAGCTTTAGTCAGCAAGTCAACAATATATTAAAGGACTACTTGAAAGATAAGTAGTCCTTGTTTTTTTACCCCTTTAGGTTTGATAAACGAAAATATCTTCAAGAAGGC